>DATIHV010000163.1:0-2527 GCA_035480295.1 Gammaproteobacteria bacterium | reverse complement strand
TAGCTATAGCATCTGCTGCATCTTCTGCAGCCGTAATTTCTTCGATAGCTATGTCCATAGGGCTTTTGACTGCTACTTGCAAATTTTTGTATATCTGCTCAAGCTTAGCGTGCAAAGCTCGTTTAGTGGCGGTATCACGTATAACCTTTATAAGCTGTTGTGTCTGTCTTATGGCATCTATTGCATCATCATAGGCTTGTTGCTCACTGAACACATCCTCGCCTATTGCTGATGGTGTTTTTTGTGCAGAACCAAATGGCATCCATGAGGTAAGAGTTGACATAACCGTACGCTGCGTTGACTTGAGCAATGCCTGTATTTCACGGTTCTATTGCGCTCTTAACTTGCTTGGCACATTGACCTCTTATATTGCAGTTACACATAGCAATATTATTACCTTTGAACTTTAGACCATGGCCTGCGCCAAAATATCCCTGTTTTGGGAAAAAATTGAACTTTTATACACTATTGCATATGCAATAATGTCACTGAGAGAATAATTTTTTTATGTAACTTCATAATTTTTTTAAGTAAAATATTTTCCACCCCATAATTCATTTAAAAAATGTTCCCATGGTAAAACATAATACTCCATGCCATTGGGGCGCTGTATCAGTCTTGGCTGCTTCGCTAGGCAAACTACGATAGAAAATTTTGGCTTGTAATCATCGTAAAAGGCAAATAAACCTTTGAGATCTTTAGGCTTTGGGTCTTCGGTTAATTTAACTTCAATAGCTACGTTACCTCGATCTAATACAAAATCCACTTCTAGCCCGGTTTTGCTGCGCCAATAGTTAATTGTTTGATCCAGGTCGTTGATACCAATATATGCTTGTAATTCCATCAAAATAAAATGCTCGAATGACTTACCAACATCAAAACCGCTTAAAGCAGATAGTTTAATTTTGCTGAGATGATTAGCGATCCCAACATCAAAAAAATAAAATTTAGGTGTGGCAGTGATTATGTCGCGTTTATGCTTTAAAATAAATGGTTCTATGGAATAGCCCACAAAAGTATCAACTAAAATCTGAAAGTATGCTTTTACGGTCTTGGCATCTATACCGCAATCACGTGCTATATTTGTATAATCCACCATCTCGGTATTACATAAGCTAGCAACTTCAAGGAAACGTGCAAAAGCAGGCAAATTACGTACCAATCCTTCAGCCTGAATTTCCTCTTTTAAATAGACACGAACATATGCCTGTAAGAATTTGCGTGGATTTTCGGTTAAATAATGCTTCGGCAATAAGCCATGATTTAACGCTCGCAATAAATCAAAATTTGGAATTTCTTTATAAACCAAGGGAAAGAATAAATACACCCAGGCCCGGCCACCTAGTAGATTTGCTTTGCCATGTTTTAACTTCCTGGCACTTGAACCGCTTAAAATAAAGCCCAAATGTTTATTTTCAATCAACCAATGTACTTCATCCAGCAATTGGGGGATCTTTTGAATTTCGTCGATTATAATCGGTTTTTGTAATTTGCTTGGATTTTCTGCCGCAAGCTCTTCGCGCATAAGCCAAGGTTTGGTAAAAAGCTTGCCATATTCATCGGCCTTCAATAAATCAATATATATCGAATCCTTACAGGACTGGCGCAAAAAGGTAGATTTTCCGGTGCCTCGGGCACCCCATAAGAATATACTTTGTTGGGGTGGTAGGTCTAACTGCATGATTCTATGAATATTTTGCAAGATTATATTCCGCTTTACGACAACTTAAACGGAGTATAGTCCTTTTAAGTTGTCCTAGCAAGGAATATAAACAGCACCTGAATGTACTGCAAACAAGAACATTCGCCAGAACGCGGTAGAAATTAAAGCGCTAAATTCTGCACCACGAGATCCAAAGCCTCGGGCTTCGCCATACTATACGCAGCCTGCGCCATGGCCTGGATTTTGGCTGGGTTTACCTGTAAATCTTGCAGTAAAGCTATGACTTGCCCCGCCTGCAAGTCGCGCTCTTGAATAATAACGGCGGCCCCAGCATCTGCCAAATAGTGCGCATTTTTGGTTTGATGATCGTCTACTGCGTAAGGATAAGGGATCAAAATACTTGCCACTCCCACTGCTGCAATCTCAGCTACAGTTAATGCGCCAGATCTGCAAATAATCACATCAGCCCAGCTATAAGCTGCTGGCATATCGTGAATAAAATCTACTAGTTTTACGGGGGAATTTTGATCGTTTATATTTACGTTAAATCCTGCCGCGGCATATGCTTGCTCTGCATCAGCAATATTCTTTTTCCCGGCCTGATGCCAAATTTGTGGTGTAACCGCATTTGGCCATTGCTGCAATATTTGCGGCAGTAAATCGTTTAATGCGCGCGCCCCGCTGCTGCCGCCAATTACTAATATTTTAAGACGAGGATCACTATCTCGAATACGCTGTGCAGGAGGCGCAACATGGTAAAACCCTTCGCGCACCGGATTACCTATAACTTGCGTGCTTATTTTTGCTGGAAAACTACGCGGAAAACCTTCTAATACCTTATGCGAGAATCTTGCCAGGATCTTG
>DATIHV010000162.1:0-1862 GCA_035480295.1 Gammaproteobacteria bacterium | reverse complement strand
ACAATTTCTTCACCTTGCGAACACGTATTGCTAATGCTAAATATGGGCATATTCACAGATCCATCTTGAGTAATATTGGCAGAAAACCAAGACAGCAATTTGTTCAACGGCACACCAGGAATACATGGCAAATTGGATAATTCTAATTCTACGCCATATGCCCTACCAGGCAATAAAGACTTTGCGCCCTCGCCTATTAGGGGCAATATATGACTTTTTACATATTTATCCGCAGTAGACTCTATATTGGGTAACATTTTAGTAACCGCTGCTACTGCCTCTAATTGTTCTGTTGCGGCAAGATTTTTCATCAATTGCGGCATAAATATACCGAGAGCTATTTGATTTGTAATTGCATTATTTGCCAGTAACTCTGGCGCAATTATTTTAACAATAAAATCATAAATATTGCGTTTACCGCTGAAGCACGCTGCTTTAATGTACGAGTTCACATTTAATGCATTGAACAATTTCTGCTGCCTTTCAACTGATAAATTTTGAAACATAGCCGCTACAAGTTGCTCTGATCCGTTTAGGATCGCGTAATATATCGCATTGTTACCCAATTTGTCCGCAAGCAACAACGAGGCTCCATGTTCAATTAACTCTAATGCCGCTTCGTGATTTTGCAGCACAACGGCGTAGTGTAATGGTGTTTTACCTTGTTCGAGATCTTGCACATCTAAATCAGCAATTGTGCAATTTTTCAGTTTCAAAGGCATACCCATTGCCACCTTTAAATGCAGTAAACTTTTTTCTTCTTTGAAATCACGAATATATTTGGCATTACTTGCCATTAATTGTTCATATAATTCATGTGAAATTGCATTACATTCATGCGAATAGCTATCGCCACTGCTTAGCTCATTCATTGCATAATATAATGCTGAGTTTCCGTCGTTATCCAAGACGTTTGCTAATGAAGGAAACGCGGCAAAAAGGTTTGATATGAAATCAGCATCTTGAGTTGACGTGCAAGCTATGTGTAGGATTGTTTTACCTTGCGGGTTTCTAAAAGTTAATAAATCAGCAGAAAATATCTGTGAGATTATTTTCATGATGTCCGCATAAAATGTTTGTATATCGTTATTGTACCAACCATACCAACGACTCTGACCCAATGCGGCGAATAGCAGACCTTTGTTTTCGTAGTTTGCAATCTGCATTTTAAAATAATCGCTGGTAAACAATTCTTTTATAAAATCGGAATGCCCATGGAACAAATCCCGAGCAATGTCTGATATATTTATTTGGCCGCGTTCCATAACTTCGCGTAGAAATTCAAAAAATTTTTGTTTTTCAAAAACGTCTGAAAACTGCATACTATCTACATTACTACACATGATACGAAATAATTCACTATGCAACCGGTGTTTTTCAGCGGGTAACCAGGCATCGCCTAAAAGCGCAACCGTGGGTAAAGCATTATTATAAAAATGCATTGCTTTATCAGGTGTAGAAGCATCTGACCAAAGCTTATGTTGCCAATCCTGGATAATTTGTTGAAGTTGTTTTGTTCTTTTTCTAGTCATGGTGTTTACCTTCCCCACAAAGTTAGTTGAAATTCTAACATGGTTTTGGGGTGGGTGTAAAGCACCTGGATGCGCCCCAATTATGTTGCATATGCAACTAACATGCCTAGTTTGCCATCTATTTGCCCCTTTTCGAGTTAAGCCGCTTGCCATAGTTCCCGTTCTGCGGCAGACTATGGGTTCTAATAAGATACGGAGATTGACATGAGCAGTATCGAAGTTTGTACCGAGCCGGTGCAAAAGAAGTTTGCTTTACCCGTTTTTTGGCATGGGGTGATAATCTGGGGTGTGGCGACGCTATTCTATGCGTTTGACTACCTCCTAAATGTG
>DATIHV010000161.1:0-3540 GCA_035480295.1 Gammaproteobacteria bacterium | reverse complement strand
AAAAAATTGTATAAGAAATATTTGCCTAAAGTACAATTAGAATATGAACCATTTGTTGATTGGTTAGTAACTTTCGGGCTTGGCAATAATCGCGGCAGTAGGGAAGTTATTATTGGTACCTATGATTTCAGCACTACATATCGATATGTGGGCACTCAAGGTGGTGCACAAGTCGTATTTGGACAAGATTTCAAAGTCAATACCGAGTTCACAGTAACTCCTTTAGGCCTAGCGCAATATGCTTTTGTATCAGCTCCAGGATATGCTGAAGCTAACACGCCAGCTGCGTTAAATGTGATAGGCGTAACGCAAAACAGCCTGATTCTTGGCTTAGGGGCAAAGCTATCATTAAATGGATATGATTCATGGATAACTGGAACGAGAGCGATACGCGCTATGTTACTCTATAATACTCTAAGCCCAACACAAATTAGCACAGCAGCTTTCGAATGCGGAGGATCCGACTTCTCGTATTCCTCCACTCCATCTAGATTAGGCTTAAGATTGGGAGCGGACTTTGCGATTGAAGTTGATGAGAATTTGCTATTACAGGTTTCATATGATTTAGTGCTAGGTAGAAAATATGTTGATAACGCTGGAATGATTAAACTTAAATATTTCTTCGATGATTGTAAGTTCTTGAAGAGATTGTATAATTTTTACAAATAGGGGTTTGTATAAATATGGATCGTTTTATCTTAGATATCGCTGTGTTATTGCTAGCGTTATTGTTGGCAGTATGCATTGCAGTAGGACATATTCTTGGCCGTAAGCATCTCGATCGAGAACGCGCCGATAAACTGCTGATAGTCGGTGTTGCTGAAAGCGCTGTTTTTGGGTTGTTGGCATTATTGATTGCATTTACTTTTTCAGGTGCATACGAACGTTATGAAAGTCGTAAAATGCATTTAGTGGAAGAAGCTGATGTGTTTGACCGAGCATACAACTATATAGATTTGTTGCCAAATAACATGCAGGCTGAAATGCGGCAAGATATGCGTGATTATTTTGACACGTATATAGCCATATTTAGTGACATCCCGGATGTTGCTGCTATCAACAAGCATCTTGTGCAAGCACATATTATTGAAGACAAGATTTGGCATGCCACAGTGCGCTCCGTAGATGAATCGAAAAATAAAGCTTTAGCCCAGGTTTACATCCCCGTGTTTAATGACATGTTTGAGGCAGCACATACCGGTTACTACATGACGCAAATTCATCCGCCGTCAATTATTTTTGTCTTACTGATTGGCTTGTCAGCATTGGGTGCATTTTTAGTGGGCTACAATTCCGCGGAAATGAAACGCATGTGGCCGCTGCATTCAATATGTTATGTACTGTTGACCGCCATTACCATATATATAATAGTGAATATGGAGTATCCCAGAGTAGGGTTTATCGACTTGGGTGTATTCGACAAAATATTAACTCAGGTAAGGATGGAGATGAGTTAATGTTAGGTGTAGTAGCACCTTACTAGATTAGGCTTGACAGCTACGCGAGGCAATGTTAATTTGCTAACAATAAGTATTGTTGCAGCAAATATTCAATGAAAACCAGAAATTTTATATGCTCATCTCTAGCATCAAAAGTTGATCCAGGAAATATTCTACGTTTTAGCAATTTCCTGGCCAGTAATCCTAACATCGATTTGGTTAATCTAGATTTTCGTAATTATCATACAATTGATGAGTTGTATATAGGGGTTGCAGAAGATAATTCAACTGGACCGATTTTATTCCACTTTTTATATGATCCAGCCACACACATTGCAAACAACGCGTTCACTACCGAAACCATTCGATCCATATCTGATCTAATTAAGAGCAGGAATGCTGATAGTAAATTTAACATATATGTAACTAGTACCAATTGGTTTTTAGCGTTGAGCTCCGCAGCAATAGACAATACGCTTGCATTGATTAAAGGATCAGATGTAGCGTTGTTTACAGATGAAATTATGCAAAAATCTTTCATGCAAGTAGCCGATACAAGCCTTATTGAAGCTTCACTTGCAAACCGTATTAAAAATTCGATTATTGTAAACTTGGAATCATCACAACCCGAAAGAGAAATTACAATAAACCCGCACTTTATGTATGAAGAACGTGAAATACTTACCGCGGCACATGGCTTAATTAAAAAGCACGGTCTGAAGTTTTCAGGGCGCGATGGTAGCGGTGTAGTTTTGGACGCGCAAGACAATATACAAGTTTCCCATGGTAGAGTTAATACCGTAGCACACACGCTCGTTATTGGCATGTCAGAAAGTGCGGATGCCTCTAATTCGAATTTGATTATCGATGCGTTGTCTCGAGCTGTTGACTTAGATGTACCTACTAATAAGCATCGCATATTATTCCCCGTGCACATATTTAACCAGCGGCATTTTTGTCTTGCAGCACTTTATTTAAATGTTGACAGATCGAGACCTGGAGAAATTGAACCTGAAGTTGAGTTGCATATAATTGAGTCAATTTCAGGACCATCTTGTGAGCAAAGTGTAGGCAGCATGCTGCATGCTGTATTTAAGGAACACATAAAATTTCCAATCAAGCTCAAAACATGTACTTTTACTGCACGCCTACAGCCCGATGGTGTAAGTTGCGGCGTAATAGTGGCGCACAGAATCGAAACGCTAGTACTATCAAATTCTTTTGATGAAGGAGGCACTTATACCGCTGATAATATATTGGTTATGCGGGCGCGGCAAATAGATGCCGTGAATGATGAAGCATTTACCCAACGGCAATTTCAGATCATCCCAGATGCAAAGCTGTCCGAGCCAACGCATATCCATGATTACCATGCATTTAGTACAAAGCTTGAAAACTACTTGCAAACAGTGGAGTCAGACGAACGAGAGCGGTTTTATGACATAGCGCTAATATTTGTAATATGTGAATTGAACATGTTGCGCTTAAGTTTCTCAGAATCATCTCAAAATGTAGAGAAGATAACTCTTGTTAGAGATAAATTAAGCAGAGCTCAGCAGTTGTTAAGAAATAGATCCGATCCTGAGCTGAAATTTGCTCTTACCACCCTAAGTGCTGGTATAGCTGCTGAAAAAAGCAAGCAATATTTAGCTGAAATTAGGGAATGGTTTGATTATCACGAAGAACCATTATGTGGAGTAGCGTACGATAGGTTACTTGATTGCTTTTTTGAAACGCACCGAGGCAGCGACGATGCTTTGATTTGGACTGATAATGGCGTGCATGCCCTGTATAATGTATTAGAAATTAAATTCGATTTGCATTTGATCGAGGCGAAACCACCATCGCTGCATGCAAGCATGTCCTTGAATTCAGCAGGATTGAGTTACGATGAAATAATTGATGATACAAAAACGTACTTATACCGGGGAACAACAGACATTAATTGCAGAGCAACTGGTATTGGATTTGAAAGCACCGAGCACGCAAAGTACGTTGGTTTTTTTGACCAAAACAAAAAAACTATGAAAGGCGTTGACGAAAATTTTGTGTCAGATATTAACACAAAGTTATATTTATACGGGGCACGTGATCTTAAGGG
>DATIHV010000160.1:0-4525 GCA_035480295.1 Gammaproteobacteria bacterium | reverse complement strand
ATACGCATTTATTAGTCGCCCTTTTAATTTGCTTTTGCCTTATTAGTTTTTACATTCGCAGGCGACTTCAATTCTCCTAGAGGTACTTTAAGCCTTGCTAAAGTTTCATGAATTACCTTTGGATCTTGCGCTGATGATAATGCCTTGACCCACACTTCACGTGCAGCGTCTTTCTTGCCTGAACTCCATAATACTTCGCCCAAGTGGGCAGCAATTTCGTTGTTACCGCTGATCTTATAAGCTTTATCTAGCATTGTTATAGCTTCTTGATTGTTGCCCATTTTAAACATTAACCAACCCATGCTATCTAGAAATGCTGGATTTTCTGGGCTTTGGCTTAATGCTTTTTGTAAGAATGGTAATGCTTCTTTAACGCGACTTGGTTGATTTGCCAAGGTAAAACCAAGCGCATTTAACGCATTCGCATTATTAGGATCTAGCACTAATATAGAGCGTAAATCACGCTCCGCTTCTTTAGGTTTATCCAGTAACCCATAAAGTACGCTGCGTGCATACAAAAAGTCTATATCTTCAGGGATGATTTGCAGTACTTTGTTGCAATTGTCTAAAGCTTTTTCAACATTTTTCGCGTCAATTAGAATGTCAATTTCAGTTAACAATACTTGTTTTTGATCATCAAAAGAAGTTGGCGCCGCACTTTGCAAAATATCTAGCGCGTCATCGTAGTTGCCAGCTAATGAATATAAGTATGCAGCGCGCAAAAAGCCTTGTGTGTGGTATTCGCTATCTTCGCTGATATCTTCATAGTATTTGATTGCCGCGATGTTATCCTTTTGATATTCAGCGATTTGCGCCAAATAGAATTTAGCTTTGTCGGCACTGCCAGAAAAAGTCAGGGCTTTTTTGATTGAATCGCTGGCTTGCTGGATTTTATCGTCGTTAACGTAAATTTCACCCATAGTAAGGTATGCTTCACCGCCATAAGTTTTATCTTTGGCAAGGATCGCTAATTGCGGCATAGCTTTAACAGTATCTTCATTGTCCAATAGCGCGGTAATATAGAATAAACGCAATTCCCCATTGCTAGGATATTTCTGCAATTGTTGATCTAAATATGCTAACGCTGGTTTATCATTATTGGCTTTATAACGAATGATTTTGGCGTTTAATTCTATAGCGCTAGTTAAATTGCCTTGCAGCTGCAGCGCTCTTTCTACATATTTGCTGGCATTAGGTATGTCCATTTGCACCGCAGAAATTTGCGCCGCGGTAAGTTGTACGTATGGATCTTTTTTGCGTTGTTCAGCAAGTTTCATGATAATGGTTGTTAAATTCTTTTGTCCTGTTGGTGACAATTGATTCATGATCATGATCAAATGCTGATCGATGTCTGGGCTTTTGATCTCAAACGCGTTATTTAAAAACACCATCGCTTTTTGTGGATCATTGCTGATAAACAAAGTTGCAGCAACTAATTGCGCTTGCAAGTCGTCGGATTGTGTAGAAGCCCAAATGTCTGCTGCATCCATGGCCTTGGTTGCGGATTGAGTTTGTACCGCCATTTCGGTGGCAAGTTGAGCTACTTGTGGGTCGCGAGTATATTTAGCTACTATAAGGTAATTATCTAAGGCTTCGTCATACATGTTGCGTTGTGCAGCCATATCAGCTTTCAAAAGATATGTTAAAATTTCTTGATGGCTTAATTGCGCGTTGCTAATACCTGTGGCCATCGCAGAACTAGTGGTAGGGGCTTGTGGCGCAACCGCAGTAGCAGCCCAAGCAGGCGTAACGCTGCTGGCTAGTGCGATGCTTGTAATGTATGCGCCTATGTTGTGTTTAGTCATCTGCGACCTACCATTAAATTGTTATTACTGTTAGGCCCAGATCACCTGAACCTATAAAGGCTATCGGCCTGGAAAGGATTTGCATTAAGTTGTTTTGCTTTATTTATTAAGGACTGGCAGGTGCATGTAATTGCATTAGGGATGAATCACCGTACGGCTGACATAGCACTGCGGGAAAAAATTGCCGGAAATAGTGATGTAATACTTGCAACTAATGCCGAAATTATGCATTCTGCTCGCGTTAGCGGGGTTATTACGCTGGCCACGTGTAATCGCACCGAGTTGTACGTAGAAACCAAATCCAGAGACGCTGTGCTGAATTGGTTTGCTCAACGCTTGGGGTTGGCAAATAAAGATTTAAAACAATACACCTATATGCATACCGACCTAGACGCCATTCGGCATTTGATGCGTTTGGCGAGTGGTCTTGATTCAATGGTTTTGGGTGAAGTGGAAATTTTGGGCCAGCTGAAAGCTGCGTATAAATTGGCGCTGCAGCAAGGCAATGTTACAACCACCCTCAGTCGGTTGTTTGAGTGTGGCTTTTCGGTGGCGAAAAAAGTGCGCACGCAGACGGAAATTGGGGTAAACCCAGTTTCGGTGGCATATTTGGCGGTGCGCTTGGCGGAGCGTATTTTTACGCGCATCTCCGAGCAAGTAGTGTTGTTGATAGGTGCTGGTGATACGGCACAATTAATGCTAAAACACTTAGCCGGTGCGGGGGTGAAGCATTTTATAATTGCTAATCGTACCCGGGCGCACGCCGAGGCTTTAGTTAAAAGCTGTGGGCCTGATGTTACTGTTGAGTTTATAGAACTGAATTTAGTGCCCGAAGTACTAGCTCGTGCGGATATAGTGGTAACAGCAACGAATGCGCCGCTGCCAATAGTTGGCAAAGGGATGGTAGAAAATGCCATCAAAGCACGCAAGTATCGTGCGATGTTTATGATCGACTTAGCGGTGCCGCGGAACATAGAGCCACAAGTGCAGCAAATCGCCGACGTGTATTTGTACGGCATTGATGATTTGCAGAATATTGCAGCGGAGCATAAACAAACGCGCTATACCGCAGTGCCACAGGCGGAGATCATCATTGATCAAGAGGTGCACAAGTTTGTAGCATGGTTAGATACGCAGCAAGCGGTAACAACGCTGCAAGCGTTTAGACGTAGGTGTGAATATAGGCGCGATCAAAGCTTAGATGAAGCGCTGCAGCAATTGAATAGTGGCAAAGATCCGCGGGAAGTGCTGCAAAAATTTGGGCATGTATTGTTGAATAGGTTATTACATGAACCGACAATACAATTACGTAAAGCCAGTGTGGCCGGTAATAATGAATTATTAAATATAATGCGAGAATTATTTGAAACATGAAAGAGTCAATACAACGAAAATTAGAAAGTTTATCGGAACGGCATGAAGAATTGTCCGCCTTATTGAGCTCGCCAGCGGTTATTCAAAATCAAGATCAATTTCGCGCATACTCTAAAGAATACGCAGATTTAAATGATGTGGTGAATGCCTTTGCGCAATATCGCGCGGTTGAAAATCATATTGCTACCGCAACAGAGCTGCTTAAAGATGCTGATCTAGAAATGCGTAACCTAGCTGCGGAAGAAATTGCTGGTGCTAAAGAAACCCAAGCGCAACTTGAAGATCAATTGCGCATTTTATTATTGCCTAAAGATCCAAATGATTCCTGTAACGTGTTCTTGGAAATTCGTGCGGCAGCTGGGGGTGATGAATCGGCGATTTTCGCAGGTGATTTGTTTAGAATGTACAGTCGTTTTGCTGAGCGTATGCGTTGGAATGTAGAACTTATTAGTGACAGCCCAGGTGAGCATGGTGGTTATAAAGAAGTCATTTTGCGTATCGTAGGCGAAGGCGCATATTCGTATTTGAAGTTTGAATCTGGTGCGCATCGAGTGCAACGTGTTCCAGTTACTGAAGCGCAGGGCAGGGTGCATACTTCTACATGTACAGTAGCAATTATGCCGGAAGTAGAGATGATCGAATCGGTTGATATTAACCCAGCAGATTTGCGCGTGGATACATATCGATCGTCAGGCGCGGGTGGACAGCACGTTAATAAAACTGATTCCGCGATCCGTATTACGCATATACCTACCGGTGTAGTAGTGGAGTGCCAAGAAGAGCGTTCGCAACATAAGAATCGCGCTAAAGCGATGTCGTTGCTGAAAGCGCGGATTTTAGCGCAAGAGCAAAGTAAACATAAGGCGGAACAAGCGCAAACCAGACGTGATTTGGTTGGCACTGGCGATCGCTCCGAGCGCATTCGCACGTATAACTATTCGCAAGGGCGGGTTACCGATCATAGAATTAATTTGACGTTATACAAGTTGCCAGAAATTATGGAAGGCGCATTGCAAGATGTTATAGAGCCTCTGTTGCACGAACATCAAGCAGATCTGTTGTCCGCATTCACGGATGCATAATGAAATGTCATTCGTCATCCCGTGCGATAAAACATCTGTCATCCCGGGCGCGTGTTACGCGATCCGGGATCTAGGAACAAAATGAAAGTAGGACGTATATTAAGCAAAATCCCACACGGCGTAGATCCCATTGATGTTGAAATTCTTCTTACCAAAGTTTTAAGCATAACGCGTGCCAATCTCAAAGCCTATCCAGAGCGTGAATTAACCGAACACGAGCAGCATGAATTTAATGCCTTGCTCGATCGCCGCGTGAAAGGTGAG
>DATIHV010000159.1:0-3687 GCA_035480295.1 Gammaproteobacteria bacterium | reverse complement strand
CTAATCCGTCCAGATTTGAATATATATGTGCAAGCCAGACTCATTATATTGAATGCTATGAAATTACCACTTGGCATAGCCAGGCTCAAGACAAGTGATGGTAATAAAGCAGGGGTCGCATTTATCAATGATTGTATGATTGGAGCGTTGGTGGTTCGTAGCAATGCGCTACTTTTGTACCATGCAAAAATTGTCGTAGATATAACTTCAATAAATGTTGATAAGTTTTTTACATTAGGGGACAGTGAATTAATTATTGGGGAACAGGCGCGTTTCGGAATTGATGATCCTTGCGGCTTAATATCGCCTGAAGAGGCAGGAATCCTCAGCAAAGGTTCACAGATAGCAATAAAAGAATTTGATGCTACGTGCCCAATTAAAATTGATAATAGCAGAATTTTTATTGATAACCTTAATGTAAAAAACCGACTGGCATTAAGTCGCTGCGACATAAATGTACGAATCAAAACGCACATTTTGCAGGAAGGTTTGTTAGCTTTGCTGAAAAGCGAAATGCAGAGTCATTTATTTATATCAGACGGGGGCCTAGATGAAATTGAATCTGACGTTTATGTTGACGACCATCTTACCATTGCTCTTACTAGCACAACGAAACTAACCAGTAGCAATCTATGTGGTGGCAATGTTCAAATATTTGGCAAAGTACTAATAACCCCTGAAGGCGCAGTTGCAAATGGGGTACAAGTTTATGAATCTCGCATAATAAGCTATGCTCCGCAGAATATAAATGGCGCAGCAATACCGGCTAATTCAACCAGTAAAGTAACAAGTAAAAATTTCTTGCGTAGGTACATTGAGTCAATTTCCCTCCCAACAAATAACCCGCATTTACGTAGGCTGCAAACCCCTAGCGAACATAGTCGTGCATATACATTGCTGGTTAGTGTATTGTTCGGCGGAATTTGCGCTGATCAGCGTGTAAGAATTGTAGGATTACTAGCATCTTGTTACCTCGAACACAATAGCAAAGTTCCACTTGCGGTCGGTGGCGAGTTTTCTGATGCAGATTTTGTAGCATTTATGCAAAAGTATAAAGATACGCATGATGTCGGAAATATTAAACTGTTTATGGATAGTTATTGCCAAGAGAATGGATCAGGATATCACGTTACGAAATTGCTGGCGCTATGCATGCAACAAGCAGTATTAGAACATGCAGTACTCGCCATGATTGGTCCTGAGAAGCCGCTGTCTTTTATGCAGTCTCTTTCATTGTATTTAACACCTCCAAGACCTGGATCTAGGCGCGCTAGACGAATGGATGAATATAAAACCCAGCGGTTGGCTGCATTAAATGAACTAGAACAGCATCCATTTTTGTACGCACAGTATGCGGTGAGCTACTTAAAAGCCCAGAACATCGATTGTACCATTAAACATATAAATATCTATGCATATGCTGATGAAGCAATGTTCTGGCACGGAGCGCATGAAACTGATAATACAAGCAAGCAAATTTCAGTTGCGTGGTACGAGTCATATTTGGGTCAATTTGAGCCGGAATTAGATATGCGTAAACTTGCCGCCATTAAATTTAGTGCACCATTCGGCGCGCGCGACAATGTAAGCCTCGCTTACAAATTGCGTGAAATCATCTCTGTGTTCTGCTACTACACAAATCTTGATCCTGTTGCTCTTTTTGGTATAGAGGATGGCGCTGCAATACAACAAGAATTGTTCGCTGTACGCAGAGATATGAATGCTCCAGGCGGTCTAGTACTGCATGAAGAAGCAAGTATAGACGGAACACTAGGTGAAATATACGCAGCAAAAGTATTAATTTTGGATTGTAAATCTAATCTAAAAGATCCGTTGCTGTTCGCTAAAAAAATCGAAATTGGGGTGGCAGGTGCTTTAGAGGGAGGTAAGAGTGCCACATTACATGCACAAGAATTCACAGGCATAAATGGAAGCGCGCAAGCGGATAATCTTATACTAATTGGTGATCATATTGTCCCCAGTGGCTATGTTTCCGGAAGAAGTAGTTTGCACGTAGATGCGTTAACCTTGTTGCCATATGGTGCTTATGTGCATAGTGCTAATTTTGTGCCAGATATAGTGGTGAACTTCAACCTTGGCATTAATCATACGTTCAATACATACATTGATGCGCTTGTCAGCTTTCAAGGTATATCACTGCCATGCATGCCGTACAGTATTGACGATGTGTTTAGCGCGCAAAAGATGTTCACTTTAGCTAAAATGGGCATTGGATTTGCGTCGACGCCCGCTGCGGTTATGCTGCAAGGGATTACGCGAGGTTTATCATTTGCGCAAGCTTTATATAGAATGCAAACCGTGTGGTGGGATCTTCGTGGCAAAATTTGGCATAATGAGTTGTCATTCAGTGATACTAAGGCGCTTATAAAAACTCTAAAAAGAGCATTCAATGAAGGACTAGGGTTTTACAGAATTGCGCCTTTAGTGCAGGCTAGATCACTTGCGGATAATGCTGCAAGTGTTGTTGACGCAGTATCTGAACAAGGTCTTAGCGCAGTACTGAATAGTGGATTAAATTCGCTGTCACAAAGCGGCCAGCAAGCGCGAGCTATATTTGATCAAGCTTCGGCGGACATAAATGATTTACGCCAGCAACGCAATGCAGATCCAACCTTTATTCCAGGCAGAGATTGGTTAAAGACAAAGCCGGCATTAAAAGATGTATTTGATACAGCTGCCGATGTTGTGGCAGTAGTTGCTCCTTCACAGCATGCTGATACTCTGCTGTCTTTAGGCGGAGTAGAAGCGTCAGGATCTATCAGTTCGCAAAACGTTGTGACGTTGAATGTGGGCCTAACGCTGGCGGCCAATTATTCGAATCAGTCGGTATATCAACGTAACATGCTGCCAAGTAGGTTTTGGAGTTACAACTATACCACCGCAACAATGCGTGCGGACGATCATGGCACTGTTGAAGCTGTTAATTGGCATCTAGAAGCCGGTGAATGGAATCAAAGTGGTACCACCAATGCTTTGGTTAAAATCTTTGACGTACGATATGCGTACATAGGGCCTAAGGCAAAATTTCTCGGTAATGGTAAAACAATTGGTCATGTTGAAGATCTGCTTGTTGCAGGGCGTGTTGATTTTCCAAACGGAATAATTACTGCAGACAATAGTATTGTTTTTATTGAAAGCGCAGATCTTAATACACCAAATATGCTGTTCAAAGCACGCAACATGCAAAACCGCGGTAGATGGAGATATGGTGATACTTTATTCGTAGAGGCCGAAGATTTTGCGCTGGATGCAGGCAGTGTGTTCAATGGAACGTCTGGAGCAAGCTACGGCTTACATAGTATAAGAGCAAAATTTGCAGGCAAAGAGTCACATCATGATGCATATATAAGCGTTGATGAAATGCCGGTAGATGAAATGCGTAATTACGTGATTGGCATCGGTGATTATGCAAACAGAGTAGATTTTACTAATAGTGTAATTGGTGTTACAAAAAGAACAGAAAACTTAGAATTTGCAGGTAACAGAGTAAACGGCGCGCTAGCGGATGTGCGTACGGGGGGCAGTGTAACATTAGCATATCACTATGAGCGTGCTAGAGGCCATCAATTCCCTTCATACGCAGCTGCTGCTGCAGTAGTCGCAAATTATCATAATTATAACCTTCCGCCACCGAAACCTAAGAAAAAAGGTTGGTTTAAAAAAACA
>DATIHV010000158.1:0-2465 GCA_035480295.1 Gammaproteobacteria bacterium | reverse complement strand
GGTCGCACGCTTAACGACGCATTCATTATCCTGGATGAAAGTCAAAATACTACAGTTGAACAAATGAAAATGTTTTTAACACGTATCGGGTTTGCCTCTACGGCAGTAATAACTGGCGACACTACGCAAATCGATTTACCGCGTGAAAAAGCCTCTGGCTTAATACAAGCGCAAAAAATCTTACAAAATATACCGTCCATTTCATTTAGCTATTTTGATTCAAAGGACGTTGTTCGACACCCCGTAGTAAAAGAAATCATCGAGGCTTACGAACGTAGTGAAAAGGCCCAAAAGAAGGGGGAATAATTGACTATTGAACTAGAATTACAAATAGCATCCGAAGCCCAGACTTTGCCACATCCTGCACAATTTAAGGAGTGGATCGCAAATACTTTAGCTGATAAATTTGATAATATTGAGCTAACAATTCGTATCGTTGATGTGGAAGAAATGACTGAATTAAACGAAACTTATAGGCATAAACAAGGGCCAACAAATGTCTTGTCTTTTCCCGCAGAAATTGATGACTCGTTCGGCATGCATTTACTCGGTGACATCATAATTTGTGCACCGGTCGTACAACAGGAAGCTGCGGACGGAAACATTGATTTAATCGCGCACTGGGCACACATGGTTGTGCACGGTACTTTGCACTTACTTGGGTATGACCATATGATCCCTGACGATGCCGACGTAATGGAAGCTGAAGAAACTAAAATATTGACCGACTTAGGTTACCCTGCCCCATACGGAGACAAATTGCCACATGCGTAGCCGGTTCATTAACAAGATCCGCAAATGGTTTGCCTTATCACCCAAGAATAAAGACGAAATCGCCTCAATGTTAAAAGATGCTACCAAGAAAGGCATTTTAGATAACAATACATTAAGCATGCTTGAAGATGTGCTAGATGTGCAGGAAACACGTGTTGGGGATGTAATGGTACCACGTCTGCAAATGATAACGTTAGACTACGATATGGATTTGAATACTATATTGCCACACGTTGTACAATCAGGTCATTCGCGTTTTCCAGTATTAGGTGAAAATAAAGATGAAGTGCTAGGCATAGTTCTAGCCAAGGATTTATTGCCTTATAGTCTTGCTAACCCGCAGAAAAAATTTGATATAAGAGACGTTATTCGCCGCGTCGTAGTTATACCTGAAAGCAAACGCTTAAACGTGTTACTGCAAGATTTTCGTGTAAACCATAATCATTTAGCCATGGTGGTTGACGAATATGGGCGCATCACAGGTTTGATAACCATTGAAGACGTTTTAGAGCAAATTGTAGGCGAAATTGAAGACGAATATGACATAGAAGATACGCCGCAAATTCGTCCACAACAAGACGGTGGTTTCACCATAAAAGCGTTGACTACAGTTGAAGAATTTAATGAGTTTTTTAAGACCGATCTTGACGCAGAAAATGTTGAAACTATAGGCGGTTTAGTTACACGTGCATTTGGCCATTTACCGAAACGCGGCGAGTGCGTGCAAATTGAAGGCTTTTATTTTACTGTAATGCGCGCGGATAATAGACGCATTCATTTATTAAGCATGTTGCGCGAAGGCGAGCCAAGTAAATAGTTTTTTACAATAAGCACTTCTGCAACAGCTGCAATCTAGGATCTAATAAAAATTGTTTGTCATAGGCTAAAACTTTAGCTTGTTGATCTTTAGTCAAAAACATCATAAGCGCATCCATTTTTTTCAATTCCTGCATTGTGCTTGAGCGCTGCAGCCAAAACGCAATTAACGCTGGTGAAACATCGTTCGGATCAAAAAATTGTACTATGGCTGCCATGGATTCATCAACAAACTTCTGTTGCGTAGACTTGTCGCGAATAGCCATCACCGTTTGCATTAATTGTGCCGCATTACTGTTTGGCATAGAAGCTGAAATGCATTCTAAATATTCTGCGATAATAGCGACTTTATAGTCTACAGATTTATCTTGATCGATAATAAAAAATAAATTCTTGCTATGTTGCAAAATGCTTTTAATCAAAGTTTCATCGTTTGAATTCTGCACCGTTGTCACGGTAGCATTTAACAGATCGCGTATTTGCTTGCCAAAATCATTAGTTTCCATTGCAGCTATTTTCCTTTTTAGGCATTAACGTTATTCAGATATTCCGCTATCTCTCTATGGCCAGCATATGACGCGTAACGCGCTGCGCTACCGCCTTTTAGATTTCTAATACTGCTGTTAGCACCATGCGCAATTAAGTATTTTACAATTTCTAAATATCCCCCATACGCCGCATACATCAATGCGGTACTACCGGTACGATCAATATAGTTAATATCAATGCGTATTTCTTCCACTAGCTTTTTTACTGAAGCAAGGTCACCTTGCAAACTCGCTACATGTAGTGCGGTTGTCATACGAACTAGGTTATCTGTATGCACATTGGTTTTGAGGTATTGGGTGGATTTTTTTAATTTTAATTGTTCAATA
>DATIHV010000157.1:0-3397 GCA_035480295.1 Gammaproteobacteria bacterium | reverse complement strand
AGTATGTTTCTGCGTATAAATTTCTTACGCACAGCTGCTGCAACGGAATATTGATTGCCATCAAACCTACCGGTCGCGGTCAAATATGCTGGAGTGGCTTTAACGGTACGTTGCCCATGCGTAAAATTCTGTCCGCCTGACAATATGCAATCTATGTAAATGGAGTTAGAAAACCCATAAGTTCCGTACAGCATAGCTAGGCGCGTGACAATCTTATCGTGTGTGTTATGATCACTGGTTAATTTCACATTCGCGGTAGAATAACTAAAAGCTAAGCCAAGATTTAAATGCGGATAAACTGCCTCATCAAAGCCAACCACCAGACCCCAAATGTTCGATTTATAGCCTAATAAGTTCCCAGACTTTGATTGTCGGCCACCTTCATAAAACGGGCGGATCCAAGCACCGTGCGTTTGCGTTTCATCGCCCGCTGCATAATATTTTTCTTGCGGCAATGTAGTTCTATCGGTTGCAGCAAAGGCTAACCCATTAAGCGCGAGCATAATGATCCCTTTGCAACACATAGCAGTTATGTTGTGGCGCATATCGTCCATAGTGCACATCCAATTTCCCTATGTAATTTATAGCGTTAAAACGCATAATTTGCCACTTTTGAATAGGTCATTGCAACGCTGAAAGATCGTAGTTACTTACCATACTAGCTATACGAGTTATGGCTATTGTGACTTTTGATCGGGTTGGAACACCGCATAATTATTTTTACCTGATCCTTTGGCTTTATATAACGCCAAGTCTGCAGTTCGTAGTAAATCAGTAACTGTAATACCTGCTGCAGGATAATCAGTTATGCCTATGCTAATGGAAACTTGCAGATTGACATTATCGCAGACAAACGGCGCTTGCATTGCTTGCAACATTTGCTTGGCAATAGTCTCGATGGTGCCTTGATCTCGTGATTTATCATAAATTACGGCGGCAAATTCATCTCCGCCTAGCCGGGCTGTAATTTTGATAGTATCCGACACTTTTTTGACCCGCTCTGTTAATGTTATTAGAACCAAATCACCGACACGATGACCATATGTGTCATTGATTGTTTTAAAATCGTCAACATCTATAAAAAACAACCAGATTGTAGCGTTGTTTTGCTTGGCGGTTTCAAGTAAATTGCTCAATTCAGTTTGAAAATGACGTCGATTAGAAACGCTGGTTAATGCATCCACCTCCGACAATTGTTTCAGTTGCAGATTGGTTTCTTTTAATTGCTCCTGAAATGAATTTAACTCAGCAATTGTTTTTTCTAGCTTATTTCGAGCTGTATACAAATCAACAAAAATTCTTACTTTACTTAACAATATTGTAGGATCAACAGGCTTATATAAATAATCAATTGCTCCAGCTTCCATACCCTTAATGTAATATTGCTCCGACTTGTTGATTGCGGTGATAAATATAATAGGCATATTTTTAGTTGCATCGTTCTCATGCATCAAATCAGCCACTTCAAATCCATTCATATCTGGCATCATGACATCTAGCAAAACTACGGCAAACTCGTGCATTAACATAAGCTTTAGCGCCTCATTACCAGACTGTGCGGTTATAATATTTAATTTTAATGGAGCAAGCGTCTTTTGCATTGCAATCAAATTTTCTCGTTTATCATCCACCAATAGTATTTTAGCATCTTCCATCACACTTTCTCCACACCACTTATGACACAAATTTGCCGCGCAATTTGGTCTAATGAACCTACAAAATCCGGCTTGCCCGCTTTAATAGCCGCACTTGGCATCGCAATAGCTTCAGCTTCACTTGGATCTTGGACTATAGTATATCCGCCATTAGCTTTAATTTCGGCTAACCCGATTGCACCATCACTATTGGCGCCAGTAAGTACGACTCCAATCAAATATTCGCCATAAACATCCGCCGCGCTTTCAAAAGCTACATCGATCGATGGACGCGACGAGTTTACACGCGGATCTTCCGACAAATTAAAACAATAATCGTCAGCCACTAATAAATGATATCCTGGTGGAGCAACGTAGATATGACCCGGCTCAATGGGAAACAAATGCTCTGCATCTTGCACAGGCAAATGACAGATTCCATTTAAATATTCAGTTAAATACGTATCTGGGGTTTCCATTCTATGGTTAACCACAATCACAACCAAGGGAAAAACTTGCGGCAATTGTGGCAAAATAACTGACATAGCTTTTAAGCCACCAGCGGACGCGCCAATAATAAGTGCTTGATACGAAGTTTGCTTCACTATTTGTTCCCACCGCTAGGATACAGTTTTCTATACAGTTGCTCTTTAGCAACAATACATTCATAGTTATGCTTAACTGACGAAAACTCTAAGCTCTCTTTAGATCCTAAAAACAGAAATCCACCATGCACTAGAGAATCGTCAAACAAATCAAAAACTCGATCTTGCAATTTCTTATTAAAGTAGATCAACACATTTCTACAAATAATCATCTGCACTTCACAGAACGAATGATCCACCGCCAAGTTATGATATGCAAATGTTATATTCGTTTTTAGATAATCATCAATTTTTGCAGATCCATATTTAGCGTGGTAATAATCAGAAAGCGAGCGCTTACCACCAGCGCTGATGTAGTTTTTAGCGTATTGCTTCATTTGCTCCGCGGGGTAAATGCCTTCTTTGCCAACTTCCAAAGCATGCATATTGACGTCTGTTGCATATATGTGCGTGCGTTCTAGCAAGCCTTCTTCATGCAACAGTATGGCCATTGAATAGACCTCTTCACCAGTTGCACACCCGGCGTGCCAGATTTTGATATACGGATAGGTTTTTAATACAGGCACTATATATTTATGCACAGCGTCGTAAATATGTGGATCGCGAAACATTTCTGTTACTGTCACTGACAGATCAAGCAGCAAATTTTCAAAGGCTTTTTCGTTATGTAAAACTTTGTCTAAAAGTTCAATAAAGTTTTTTGACTTTGAGGTTATTAAATTATGCTCTAAACGACGTTTTAAAGAAGCTGAGGCATAATCACGAAAATCATATCCGTAGCGTTTTTGGATGCCATCTAATAATATTTCAATTTCGAGCTTCTCACGCTCCTTAGCATTCATGATTATGCTTTCCGAGGAGTTGACGAGGACAACCACACACGCATCATAGATAACAATTTGTCGGCATCTATAGGTTTGGTTATATAGTCATTGGCACCAGCATCTAAACACGCGGTCCTATCATCAGGCATAGCTTTAGCCGTAACTGCAATTATCGGTAAATTGCTAAATTGATTTTTTTTACGTATGCGACGGGTGGTTTCATAACCATCCATCACTGGCATCATTACATCCATTATAACTATGTCAATCTTTGGCATACTATCCATTTTTTTCAAGCACTCTTCGCCATTGGTGGCAACTGTCACTTTCATGC
>DATIHV010000156.1:0-7318 GCA_035480295.1 Gammaproteobacteria bacterium | reverse complement strand
ATGCACCACTAAAATCTCTTCCGCAGGAATATCAAAATATTCGGCAATTTTAGCCACTGCTTGGCCGCTGTGATTCATATATGTTGTGGGAATGGCGCATTTAAACTTATGGCCATTTAATGTTGCTTGGCCAACAATGGCTTGTAATTTGCTTTGATTTTGTAAGGTTATATGCTCTTGATCGCAAAGAGCCTGCACCCACCAAGCACCAGCATTGTGCCTAGTGGCTGCATATTCTTTGCCAGGATTGGCAAGTCCAACTATCAATTGGATAGGCATAATGTCGACACGCCCTGATTAGTGTTTGCCTTCCTTGTCTTTGCCTTCATGCCCATGTCCGTGATCGCCTTTGCCTTCTTTTGCTTCAGGCTTGGCTTCGGTTGGTGCACCAGGAGCAGCGGCACCGGCTGGCAAACCAGCAGCGGCAGCTTCTTCTGCGGCTGCGGCAGCAGCGGCTGCGGCAGCAGCTGCTTCTTCAGCGGCTTCTTCTTCATCCAACTTGGTCTTACGCGGCATATGTACGCTTACTACCGGCAAATCATGGCCTTGTGTTAATTGAATGATTTCAACGCCAGCAGGAACTTTTACTTGTGACATGTTAATGTCTTGATCTAATTCCAACTTCGAGACATCAACTTCGATAAATTCAGGTAATTTACCTGCTTCGCAACGAATTTCTAATTCAGAAATTAAATGGTTCACGATACCGCCATTTTCTACGCCTGGGCACTCGTCTGCACCGAGGAAGTGAATCGGCACACGCATGGTAATAGAATCCGTTTCTTTAACGCGTAAAAAGTCCATATGTAGTACTTGTGCTCTATATGGATGGCGTTGCACATCACGCAACACGACTTTTTGTTTTTTGCCGTTTAAGTTTACCGTTAAAATATGTGAAAATATCGCTTCGTTTTCCAAAGCTTTCACTACATGGCGTTGCTCTAGGGTAATAGATGCGGCAGCTTCGCCCCCACCATACAGGACCCCTAGGACTTTCTCTTCGCGACGTAGGCGGCGGCTCGCACTCTTCCCCAAATCGTCGCGCTTTTGCGCTTCAAATTCAAATGATGCTACAGACATTGTAGTAACTCCAAAAATATTAAAAAAATCGGGCTTCCGCGACCAGACAACCCACAAGGAGCGCCATTATAGCCTGATTGATAACCTATTGACAATAAGTTAGCTGTGGAGCTTATAGGGGTTTAGCGGGCATTTAAACAAAAAAGCCGCTAGTATTTACGTACTAGCGGCTTAATATTGGGCTATTAGGCCTAGATTACTGCATTAATTAATCTAGTGGTTAATGCAGGGTTATTTACACCAGTAGTCGGCGTTTGTTCTGTGCGTGCAGCTTGATATTGCGCATTTGTAGGAGTGGTGCTTGCGGCAAAGCCTACTAATGTGCTCATTGTATTAGCTACATACGCACCAGCGTCGTATACGCCGTTACCTACTGTGGCACCAGCATTGTACATACTATTGCCTATAGCAGCGCCGGCTTGATAAACACTATTGCTAGCTTCAGCTGCTGCGTCTGTTACAGCTGTAAAGCCACGTGTTGCAAGTGCAGCAGTTGCATCATATGCATCATCGACTAAGCCTGTACCGAAGCCATGGCCCCATTTTTGTAACATCTCTGGAGCTTCTTTACCAACTACTACTGTAGCAACGAATAAAAGTGCGCCATAGACATCGGCAATAATATTTGCCGGTGTGCTTATGATAGGCATTCCTTTCAGTGCTTTAAATAACGCTAAGCTCACAGCACGTACAGAAACAACCATAAACGCAGCGGATGCAAAACCTGGCGCAATGGCGAGCACGTCAGTGACTTTGTCCAAGATTTGGTGACGGACATTTTTCCAGCTTAGTGAATGCACATTTTTAGGTGCTTTCTTCCCGAACTTGAAATATTCTCTGGCCCAGTCTTTGAAACCATCTCTGCCATCTTTGAAAGCCTTACCAGCTACGCTCTTATTTGCCATAACTAAAGTAGTAAACGCCATTGACAACAAATCTGGATTGGTAATTGCATACAGTAAAAGTTCAGATGGTACTATCGCAGCAGGGAAAGTTGCAGATATTAGCAACGTAGCTGCAGGTTGTATAACCTTGTCTAAATAGTATTGTCTACCCAAGTTCCACGCAGCAAGACCGGCTACAGTTAGAAATCCCCAACCAGCAACCATTCCGGTGAGCTCTCTGAACAATGCATATGGAGAACTTAGAATTAATTGTGTCCAAGAACGTGGTTCTTCATCAGACGCATCGGATGGTGTTGGCGTTGGTGTTGGGGTTTGTATTGGGGTTTGTATTGGTGTTTGTGTTTGTTCTGTTCGAGTTACATTTACATCAGGAATTTGCGCAAAAGGTAAGTTGTTATCACCAACACCCGTAGTGCCGTCTAAACTTAACGCAGGCGGTGTTGGAGTATGATCGAAAATTCCATCTTGATTATTAGGTGACGCTAATGACATGGTTACAGCCTCCAGACTTTAATTATTCAGTGATTTGCTAATAGTGATGCAGCTATTAATACCAGTTCTGAATAATAGTGTCAAAACATTTTGCGAAAGTTAAAGCTAGCGCAAGTACGCTAGCTTTAGTGTATTTTTAGCCACCAAAAGGTGTGACTATTGGTGCATTCACTCGTACAAAGTCATCTGTGTGATCGTTTTCTGTTGTAGGATCAAGCAATCCTAAAGCTTCACCAGGTGTTTGTACGAATGCATAATACAATCCACTGCGCACTGCAGATACCGCAGAGTTCACGTTAGCGTACATTGCATCAACACGTGCTCTAACAGGATCGTTACCTGCTTCGACCGCTACAGGCACAGTATTTATGTCAAGTGCAACAGCAGGTACTTGTTGTTCTAATACACCTACATAACGTAGTGGAGCTGTTACTGTAGAGTACGTTGCATCTCTTATATCTCTAGCAACAATTGCTGCATCGGCGGCAAACGTTTCAGCGATAGCTTTAGCTTGGTTGCCAGTTGCAATCATTTCATTCACTGCAACTTTACCTACGCCTACGGCACGATCTAAATGTTCATCAGCAACTTCGGTGCTTTCAATAGGATTTTGGATGTCCACGTAGCTAATAGTTTGTCCATTTAAATCAAACGTGTAGGTTTTTTCTCTTAATATACCTAAGCCAAGTAACACTGGTTTAGCAATTGCAAGTGTAAGCATAGTGAATGGTGCTAAATAAGTTGCAAGGCCTTTGAGGAAAGATGGTTGACGTGGATCAGCAGGTCTCCATTGGAAACCAGACATTACACCGGCAAACGCGCTAGCAACTGCTAAACGTAATGGGAAAGAAAATCCCGCTTGTCCAAGAAATAATAACCCTACGCTAATTGCGGGGCTTGCTATAGATGTTAACGCCAGTATACCGGCAGTTCCTATAGCTGTACCAAACCAAGTGCGTGCAAAGTTAGCGGTGATTTGTAACATCGCTGGAAGATTTGTCATGATATTACGGGCGAACATTCTGCCTGCTTCAAGTGCGAAGCCTACTGCAAAACCAACCCTACCTGGGATCTTAACTGTGAAATCGTATGTATATTCATATGCAGTAGTTGCGTATTCTTGAATGGTCATTTGACTCTCCGCTTGTTATAGTTTTGTTAATGACACACTGGCATATGTTATGTGGCATGTCAAGCATGTTGAATTAAATTTGTACTGTAATATGATCTTTAAGAACCTCTGCTAACATTGGAACTACTGAAATTTGCCGTAAATTGTTACAATTCAAACTAGTGTTCTGTAACTCAATTGTGTCTGTTATCACAATTTCATCGTAATAAGATCGCGCAATATTACGTGCGGCATACGCTGAAAATACTGCATGTGTTGCATAAATAAATATTCGTTGTGCACCATATGCCTTTAAAGCATGTGTTGCATTGCAAATGGTGCTAGCCGAATCAATTATGTCATCGATGATAATGCAATTCCGGTTTTGTACGTTGCCTAAAATATCAACAGTGCGTGCTGCGCTGGTACGTAACTTTTGTATCACGGCTAAATCAAGATTCAATAACTTGGCAAAGTTACGTGCGCGAAGTGCGCCTCCTACATCGGGCGCTACGATTATTGGATTTGGTATTTGCTTGTTTAATACGTCATGCGCAAAAATATTTTGGCTAGATAAATTAAGTATAGGAGTGGAAAATAATTCGGCGCTGCGGCTGGAGTGCAGATCTACTGTTATTAAACGGTCGATTTGGCAGGCATTAATAAGTGATGCGACGACTTCGCTACCTAATGGCTCGCCGCGTTTGGCAGCCGCATAATCTTGGCGCATATAACCTATATATGGTGCGATGAGGGTGATTGCCTTGGCACCAGCTCGCCGCAATGCGTTAGACATCAGACATAATTCTATAAGATTGTCGTTTACTGGTGGACTGATCGATTGAATTATAAAGGCATGCTTACCCTTAAGCGGGGTATTAATGTGGATCTGAGTTTCACCGTCCGGGAAGCGGCTAATGTTGGCAGCGGCCAGGGGGATATCTAATTCGGCGGCTACTTTGGTTGCAAGAGATACATTGGCACTACCGCTAAATAACAACATATCGTGCTTTTTTATATCTTAGATGGCTGGGGTGCAAGGATTCGAACCTCGGAATGCCGGGATCAAAACCCGGTGCCTTACCACTTGGCGACACCCCAAAATAGGAGGCCATTATGCCAATGCACAGGACAGCTGTCAATTAGCAAAATATGTGAAATTTTTGTTTGCCAGCCGTCCTGAAACTACTATTGAAGCTCAAACAGTTCGCGGGAAAAAGCGATTGTCTGATCGCGCATCTTATTGCCGCTTGGATCAACCAATATTTCGTGTGCTAAAGCGGCGCCAGAACTGTCGGTTTGGTAGCGTAAGTTTGGCTTTGCGGTATTAGCTACTTTTAGCACAAATTGGCCCATTTCTTGTGGTTGTTGGCCGATTTCTTCAACTTTTTTGGCTAATTTATTCTGTAGATTGCTGGTAAATGTTTTGTAACCAGGATAATCATTGATTTTTTCAGCAATTGACGCGTTTTGGATCCACTCATTTTTTATACCGCGTGGTTCGATAATCGATACTTTGATATTCCATTGCGCAGTTTCCGCTGCTAATGCTTCAGACAATCCTTCTAAAGCCATTTTTGACGCAGCGTACATTCCCATGCCAGGTAGGGCGCGTAAACCAGAAGTACTGCTAATGTTTATAATGTGACCGCCATGTGAAGCGCGCATTAATGGTAATGCTTCTTGCGTTAATAGGAATGGCGCGATAACGTTTACGTCCATTATTTCGCGTGCTTGTGTAACGCTAGTCGCTTCAGTAGCACCAATTAAAGTGTAACTGGCATTATTGACGAGTACATCTAATCGGCCATTCTTGGCTTGAATGTCGCGCATCAATTGTTTAACTGCTGCTTGATCAGTTAAATCAAGTTTGCGTACGGTTACGCCGGTTAACTCTGGATATTGGCTAGGATTGCGGCTAGTAACCCAAACATTCCAGCCATCGTTTTTGAAAGCAGTAGCAATTTCTCTACCAACGCCATTCATGCCACCAGTAATCAATACGGTTTTTTTAGCATTTGGATTTGCTGCCGCAAACGCTGTGCTGCATGCAAATATAATGGTGCAAAGACAAATAATACGAGTCAACATAATTGAATCCTTTAGTTACAGCGAAATTGTATGATGATCATAGATGATATTCTTGTATCACGCCTTCACTATTTTTGCCAGTTTTTGATTAGTAACTTAGCTTTAGTTTTGCCATCAGTTATAGTCATACGCTCTGGCAGCGACACTGGTCTGCAATCGGTGTAAGTTTGAAACTCGAGCGACCATCCATCCTGTTGCAGAGTTCTGATTTGATTGTAGCGATCATAAGTTATAATTTGTGGTGTAGATGTAGGGCTAATTGCACCTTTGATCCAGGCGGCCATTTGTGCAAATGGCAAATCCTGCTCTAATTGCATATCTTCGTCGTCTTCGTCATCACAAGAAAGCACTTTGTGTTGTTTATCGTCCCCAACTACGGTAACCGTTTCACTTGAAAATGGGCTAGAGAAGACAATGTTATATTTTTTCCCGTCTTGTTTCCAAGTAAAAGACGCATTGATGTTTTCTGTACCGCGCGTAATAGCGATACGCCCGCTAGCTTGCCATTGGCGCATTTCCTGCAGGTATTGGACACGTTTTTCTTTGGAGAGAATGGGCTGTGGACCCATTTTGGGCTGCATGCAACCGGTTAGGGTGAGCAACAAAATGTAAAATACTATAGGTTTCATGTGCATGAGGTAAGAATACGAAGAAATTGCCAACAGTGCAAATGACCTTAAGATTTAAGTTTCGGGATCGCGTAAATATCGTTTGCGGCTAAATTTGGCAATTAAGTTCATCGCATCCCATTGTTCACGTATGGCGTCTTTAATTAAACTTTGCAAATTACCTGTAAAACTTATTAATTCATCTAATGCTGGTGAATATTTTACTGAATATACCAGCAAATCAGCCAAACCGCGTGTATCAGGATCGCCGTGTAAAGATTCGATTAACGCGCTGAACTCCGGAGTAAAGTCGTTATTGTTATTCGGATCGAAAGCTTTAGATTTTAATACCGTAAGATCCAGCAGATAATTGGTTATTACCGGGCCAAACATTGCAACCGTATCGTGGGCACCTATCGCTGCTCGTAGACTTGGGTAAGGTAATTTTCCACCGGTTGGTCTTAAAAATGCTTTTATTGCTGAATTAACATTTGTATTAGCATCCAGCCATCGAAAATTGGTTAATAGATTCGCTACTCCAGCCTGCGCGTTGTTGTATTCAGTGGAAAAATCCTGTGCTGAAAGTTGATCCTTTGTAGGCACTTGCAGATTTCCCGCAATGTTGTCAACAACAGCAATCGATGTACCTGTAGGAGGCGCGGCTATTGGATACCGAGTGGGCATAGTTGTTGCTTGAGGAATAGTAGGATACCGAGTGGGCATAGCCGTTTCATATTCAGTTTTCGGGGTTGTAGGAGGATTCTGTTTTGGCGTAGGGCGTTTGGTAAATCCATGCATTACTGGAGCTCCGGTGCGTACCGGTGCTCTTGTTCGCTTATGTACAGTACCATGCGGGGCTTTGGTTCTCTTTTGTACAGGTGCTTTAGTATGTGGTACAGGCGCTTTCGTGCCGATATGTTGTACTGTAGGGTCTGGCGTACTCTTTACTGTATGAGGAGGCAGCGTAGGTGGCTTGTGTTGCGATGAATCTGGTATACGTGGTAACTCAGAGACGTCGGGAAGATACTTGA
>DATIHV010000155.1:0-4181 GCA_035480295.1 Gammaproteobacteria bacterium | reverse complement strand
GGTATTTGATCAAATTCCGTTATAAGCAGGGAAAGCTATGGCAACTTTTATAGATCCAATACTTGATGTGATATCGGGTTTGATCGCATGGGTTGATGTCGCTACAGGACAATCCGCAGAATCCTTTTGCATGTTAGAGACTGCTAATGATCGCACCACCCTAGTTGCCCGTGATGGATCACTAGTTTCAATTATTAAATGCTCAGGCGTAACATTCCTCGTAGGGCCCGAAGAATTTACGCGCATCCATACCGGTGTAACACAAACATTTAGAACTTCATTGTCTAGACCCGGACATGCATTACAATTATATTTTTGCCATGATAAAGATCCGATCAAACTTGATTTATCGCAAATTTTATCGCCAGCAAAACAAACCGCTCAACGTTTAGGTTTAGCCTTAGATGATTTATTTTCTGAACGCATAGACTTTTTGGCAAATTATTGCGCTACCGAAGCTATGTATTTCGTGCTGTGGACCCGAACATCCGTCTTGACTGAAACAATGTTCAAACAAGCAGTAAATCAAAAAATGAGTGATGCCAAGAAAGCTAAAGTCCCTACCACATTACCGAATGCACAAAATTTAGTTGCGGCATTGCCAGAAATGCGTGATGCACATCAAACCTACGTCAAGACTACCTTGTCTGATTTGAACGACATCGGCCTGCACTCTACCCTGTTAGATATTCATGAAGCTTGTCATGCGATTCGCAATAGCGTCGATACGGAATTCACGGATGAAAAGTGGCGTGCATCTTTACCGGGTGACAAATTGCCACTGCGGGAATCAAAAAATTTTAAAGATGATGTTTCGAATATAATGTGGCCACCGTTAGCATCGCAGTTAATACCACGCGATGGTGAAAATATTGATTTACGCACTGCACGTATTGGCGACAGAATTTATGGCTCAGTGTTTGTAGAATTATTTCCGCAAGAAGTGCAGCCATTCGTACAATTATTTAGACGCATATTACCAACCGGTGTGCCATGGCGTATTTCTTTTATAGTTGAAAGTGGCGGCATGACTACGCTTGGTTTAAAACCAACGTTAGCAGCAATATTAAGTTTTGCATCGAATAATAACCGGCTACTCAGCAACTCCGCAGAGTTGTTAAAATACATTCAAAACAACACTGATGAGGCAATTGTCGCATTAAAAGTTACTGCCACTACCTGGGCAAATTATACGGAAGATCGTTTACTTAAAAGCCGTGTCTCGGAGCTGTCAAAAGCAATTCAAGGTTGGGGTTATATTGATACAACTGAAGTATCTGGCGATGCCTATCAAGGGGTGATTTCCAGTGCATTAGCTATAACTTTGCAAAGCGTGGCGCGCACCTCGGTTGCACCGTTATCCGAAGTAACATATATGTTCCCACTGACTAGACCGGCATCACCTTGGAGTACCGGGGCAGTGTTATTCAGATCACCAGATGGTAAGCCATGGCCGTATCAGCCTGGATCAACATTACAAACTACTTGGATCGATTTGATTTATGCGCGTCCAGGTTCTGGTAAATCTGTATTGTCGAACTCTATTAATTTAGCGTTATGTTTATCGGCTGGTATTCAACGGTTACCGCGTATTGCGATCATCGATATAGGACCTTCTAGTAGCGGTTTGATATCGCTAATTCAAGAAGCATTGCCACAAAACAAACGGCATTTAGCCGCATATCATCGCTTACGCATGACTAAAGACATGTCGATTAACCCATTTGATACACAATTAGGTAGTCGCTACCCATCGCCGCAAGATCGTGCGTTCTTGGTAAACTTTTTAACATTGCTGGCTACACCTGTTGGCGAAACTACCACTTACGACGGTATATCCGACATGGCCGGATTAATTGTAGATGAGTTATATAAAAATTTAGCTGATGGTGCGCACCCAAATCCTTATTCCGCTGGGTTAAATCCAGAGATAGATCTAAAATTAGCCGAGCACAAAATTAGCGTCGACGTACACACTTCTTGGTGGGAAATTACTGATGCATTGTTTGCCGCTGGCGATATAGTTACAGCAAGTGTTGCACATCGTTACGCGATGCCGTTGTTATCTGATGCAGCTTCTATAGCACGTACTAAACCGATTGAAGATTTGTACGGGGCGATTATCGCGCCTACCGGTGAAAACATTATTAGCGCATTTGGTCGTATGATTTCAAATGCAATTCGCGAATATCCAATTTTGTCACAAATTACTACGTTTGATTTGGGCAATGCGCGTATTGTATCTTTAGATTTGGATGAAGTTGCTAAAACTGGTGGTGAAGCGGCGGATCGCCAAACAGCGATCATGTATATGTTGGCACGTTATATTCTGGCTCGACATTATTATTTAATTGAAGAAAGCATTGGGCACGTACCACAGTTGTATTTAGAGTATCATCAAAAACGCGTGAAAGAAATCAGTGAAGATCCTAAGCGCATTGTGTATGATGAATTCCATCGCACCGCACGCGCACAAGCTGTACGCGATCAAGTACTTGTTGATATGCGCGAAGGACGTAAATGGAACGTGCATGTGGCTCTGCTGTCACAATCATTAGACGATTTCGATCCAACAATGATTGAATTTGCAACATCAATATTTATTATGGACGCGGGTCCAAAACAAGCTGTAGAAAAATCTACTAAAGTATTCGGATTATCAGAAACTGCACGTTTAGCTTTAGAAACCAGAGTTCATGGTCCGCGTGCTGGTGGTGCTACCCTGTTGGCGCAATTTGCAACTAAAGAAGGCACGAATACCCAATTGATTACTAGCACCATTGGACCAATTGAATTGTGGGCATTTAACACTACCAGCGTAGACGCGAAAATCCGCAACGGATTGTACAAACGCATTGGAGCTGGCATGGCGCGTAAAGTATTAGCTACTCTATATCCAGCTGGATCAGCAGCCAAAGTTGTAGAAGATAGATTGAGTCACGTGAAGACGGTAGATGGCTTGATTAGCGAAGAAAAGACAAACAGTATTATCGATCAAATCATCGAAGAAACCGTAGAGATATTCCACAAAGATCCACGTTTCAATACAACAGCCTAAGCACGCATCAAATTATAAAAAATGCGTCATCCCCGCCTTGAGCGGGGATCTAGATCCCCGATAAATGCAATGCATTTTAGGGGATGACAGAACCTGGGCCTACGCGTCAAAGTTTGGGATTAACTGTTTACCGGCCTGTTTCTTGGCCAACACTTCAGCACCTGCACGTTTTAAACGTATGTAACGCTCCGCATTTGATGGATGTGAACTAAAGAATGAAGCTTGCACACCACTTTGCGTTTGCACAGTCATTTTACGCCAAATGTTATGTACATTTGAAACATCATAACCAGCTATTGCCATCATGTACACGCCAACGTAATCGGCTTCGTTTTCAAATGCTTGAGAATATGACATGCTACCTATGCTGCTAAATATGCCGCCTGTGTTCACGCCGCCAGCCGCTCCGGCGGCTATATCTAATAATGCACCCAATACATAATTTTGTGATTGCTTAGCATGATGCCCCATAATATTGTGCGACAATTCATGCGCTATGACGGTGGCTAATTCTTTATCTGTTTCAAGAAAATCCATCATTTCGGTAGTAACAACTACTGATTTACCGTTCGTCCATGCAATCAATCCGGCACGATCTATAACTTTGTAATCAAATGTGACAGGTTCATTGTTGCCAACAATTTGTTTAGCCGCGGTTTGTAATGGGCGAGCAACTTTAAGTAAACGATTTTGATAAAACGCTAATTCTCTATGCTTACGTACAATTTTCTTAGGTGGATATTTGCGCGCCATTTCTTGTTGCATACGTTGTTCTTGACGCAATTCGGCATCGCTAATAGGAAATGCTCTAGTCGCAGGCGCCGCGCACGCAACTAATATGCTTAGAGAAACAGCTGCTACGATTAAACGTAAACGTTGTTTGTGATGTTTTATCATTATTATATACACACTATTGTTATATTTTTATATCAACTCAGCGCGCGCAACCTTCGGCTGTACACCAGCATACAATTCGGGGTGTTTTAGACGGTTATTCACTTGACCAATATTTGTTGACAATTTGTCCATCTCAGCTTCAAATGGAGCTAAACTTTGAGCTACCACATAAATTGCTCTTGTTAATTCGTTCATTAGCTGTCGTAGGTATTCTGTATTTCTCTTT
>DATIHV010000154.1:0-4398 GCA_035480295.1 Gammaproteobacteria bacterium | reverse complement strand
ATAACCCTGCGCAAAAATTGCACCTTGGTTTTATTGCCAGTGTATGATCCAGCAGACAGCGATATTCCAGATATTGGATCAATCATATTTTCCGCAAACCACCAAAGCAGTATGATTAATACAGGCGATTCACAAGCACGCAAGAATTACCGCGCAGCATGGCAAGCATATAATGATCAAATAACGCATATCGGGAAAAAACTCAAAACGCCACTAATTTGGATCGAAACTGTTGTTGATCCGGTCAAAACATTGTTTTCTTTTGCAGGAGCCGCTGGTTCATGGAAGACTTAATCGATATTCAAGGACTGGATCAAATCAGTTGGTGGCCATTGGCTTTTGGCTGGTGGGTGGTGCTTGGCTTAGTGATTGTAGGTGTTGTCGTTGCGAGTTTCTTTTTATGGCGTAGCTTAAAATACAAACGCAGTTGGCAATATAAAGCATTTAAACGTTTAGCAAAGATGCAGTCTCAGCTTGGACAAAGTGAGCCAAAACAAATTTTACAGAATTTAAGTCTAGAATTACGCAAAATTGCCATGCTTACTACGCAGCGTGAAACCTGTGCCGGATTAATTGGCGATCAGTGGTTGCAATGGTTACAACAACATGATCCAGCAGGCTTTGATTGGGCACAGAATGGTAGATTAATTACGGCGCTGCAATATATGCCGGCAACAGAAATTAATGATCCAGCACAAATCAACGAGTTAATTTGTGCTGCACAAGGGTGGGTGAAGAAATGCTAAGCTTTGCCTGGCCATGGATGATATTGTTAGTACCGTTGCCATGGATATTGTTGTACGTAATTAAAAAGCGATCTAGTGCGGCTCCAATGCGCCCACCAACAATTGCATTTCCTAAGTTACAACAAGCACAACGCGCCTTTGCGCACGCAGCGCCTAGCGGCAACTCCGTGCCAAATTGGCAACGTGTGTTGACTACTATCATATGGATATTACTGGTGGTGAGTTTAATGCGCCCAGAATGGGTAAATGATATCGCATATAGTAAGAACGTGGGTTACGACTTAATGTTAGCGGTGGATTTATCCAGATCTATGGATATTGTGGATTTTACTGAACATGGGCATCCATTAAGTCGTATTGCGGCGACAAAAAAGGTAGTGGCAAATTTTGTGCGCAATCGGGTTGGCGATAGGGTAGGATTAATTGTATTTGCCGAGCAAGCGTTTTTGACTATACCATTAACCTTAGATACCGCTGCCGTTAGCAAATTACTGAATAATTTATTAGTGGGCATGGCTGGCGAGCGTACTGCAATAGGTGATGCAATTGGCATTGGCGTACAAAATTTACGCAAGCGTCCCGAAACGTCGCGCATTTTAATTTTACTCACTGACGGTGAAGATACTGCTAGTCGCATTCCGCCGTTGGAAGCCGCGCAAATTGCAAAAAACTCACATATTAAGATTTACACCATTGGAGTGGGAAATAAGCTTGATGAAACTTTGTTAGACAAAATTGCAGAAATGACTGGTGGTATTTATTACAAAGTAACCAATGTTAATACATTGCAGCAAGTATATGAGCAAATTGATCAATTGGAGAAGTCTGAAGCATCTCAACAAGTATTATTAATTAAGACGCCATTATTTTACTTCTTTTTGGGCACGGCGTTGCTATTGTTTGCAATATTATTTGCGTTAAGTACTAAGGGCTATCGTTTAGCGCGAGAAACATATGAACCTTAATTTTGCACATCCATTTTGTTTATTTGGTCTGTTATTAATCCCGCTCGGTTGGGGATGGAGCTATTATTGGCGCAAATCGGGCAAAGCCCATATGACGGGATTAAACAAATTTATAGATCAAAATTTGTTACCGCATTTGTTGCTTAGTAAAATGAGCAAGGCACAGCGCAATTACAACGATTGGTTATACGCAGCATTAGTGTTTTGCTTAGTTGTAGCGTTAGCAAATCCACGTTGGAGTTATCACGATCACGATGCATTTCAACCAACTGCTAGTATGGTTGTCTTATTGGATTTATCTGCGTCTATGAATGCTACGGATGTTTCACCATCGCGCATTGGCCGTGCACGGCAATATATTGAGGATTTACTAAATCTAAGCAAAGGCCTAAAAATTGGTTTGATAGGTTATGCTGGTTATCCACATTTAATTAGTCCCATATCGGATGATATTCAAACTATTAAAACATATATTCCGGCGCTTGATACCGATTTATCTAACGTGCAAGGCAATTCATTACACACCTCATTACGTATGGCAGCAGAATTGTTGGCGCATGAGCCCGGCGAACAAAAATCAATTCTTTTGCTAAGTGACGGGAATGTTGCGACTAATGATTTTTCGCGTGAATTAAGTGCCTTAACCTCGCAAAATATTCATGTGCACGTTGTTGGCATTGGCACTAAGGCCGGTGCGCCATATAAAAATAAAAATGGCAGCTTACACAAAGCCAGCGGCAAAATTGTAAATTCAACCTTGAATGATACTGCGTTAAAGGAAATCGCCAAGCAAGGGCATGGTATTTATACTGAAGCTGGACTTAATGATTTAGGCTTACGCACTATTTTAAGTAAGGCCTCGCATACCCAAGAAGATCATGTGGTAGCGGGTAAAGTACGGCAGTGGGAGGATCGTTATTACCTATTTTTGATCCCGGCGGCATTTATTATGTTATATCTAATGCGCAGTCGCGCTATATATGTTGTTTTTGTTGCCGTTTTAGCTAATGGTGCATTGTATAACGATGTATACGCAATTGGTATTAAAGATGTATTTATGAACTCAGGGCAGCGCGGGCAGCAAATTTATACCGAGGGTGATTTTACAAAGGCTGCGGAAACTTTTAGCGATCCATATCATAAAGGTGTAGCGTTATACAGAGGTGGGCAATATGCTGAAGCAGAAGAGCAATTTAATAAATCACAACGTGCCACGGTTATGTTGGATGCAATGTATAATGCTGGCAATGCGCAAATGCAGCAAAGTAAGTGGCGTGCCGCCATCAATAGCTACGAATCGGTATTAAAAATTGAGCCAGATCATTTTGCCGCGCAACATAATCTGGAGATTGCGCGCAAGATGTTAGAAGAAAATAAAGATCAAGATAAAGATGACAATTGTGAATGCAATAATAAAGATAAGAGCAAGCAATCTAAGAATGATCAACAAAATGGCAAAGACGGGAAAGATCAGGCTAAAAATGAGCAACAAGATCAGCAAGATCAACAACAAAACAAACAAGATAAGCAAAAACAAGACATGGATAATCAAGACAGTGACGCTAAGCAAAACGAATCTGAGCAAAAACAATCGCAAAAACAAGATTTACAGGACGCTCAGCAGCAAGCTGACAATAATGATAAAGGGCAAGATCCCAAAGATAAGGCCGCACAAGCAGCTCAAATGCAGCAATTAGCGGAAGACGAAGCACGTGTTGAGCAGTGGCTTAACCGTATTGACAGTGATATTAAGATATTTTTGAAAAATAAATTCTACGTTGAGGATGTTTTAAGTGCACAGTAAATGGTTGCGTATATTAATTTTTCTGTTGTGGTCGCAGATTGCGTTGGCGGCAAGCTTCAATGCAACGGTAGAAACTAACGCTGTAAGTTTTGGTCAAAGTTTTGATCTGAAATTGAACTTAGATGGTGCAAAAGCAACGCGGCCAATTGATTTATCCGCGTTGGCTAAAGATTTTACCATATATCATCAACAACAGTATTCTACCTACAGCAGTGTTAACGGCTCCGTTAAAGCAGAAACTGGTTGGCAAGTTACATTAATGCCACGCAATTCAGGCGAGTTTTTAATCCCTGCTATTTCACTACAAACCGATCACGGATTATTAAATACTCAGCCTATCAACATTACTGTGTCGCAGGGCACCGGCGGGGATAAAGGTATAAAAGAAGGATTGGGAATTTCGCTTGTATCCACCGTGAATAAGATTAAAACATACGTTAGTGAGCCGGTAATTTATACATTAAAAATTATTAGTTACAAACCTATAGCAAACATTGTATTAGATGATATCAAATCTAATGACGCGATAATTGAAAAGATTGGTGAACCAAGCCAATATGATCAAATTCATGGTGGAGTTAGAGCGCATATTATTGAAATAAAGTACGCAATTACTGCCCTTAAAGCAGGCAAGATTTCTATAGCGCCCGCTACTATGACTGGCGAGATACAGGTTCCTTCACAGCAAATGGCTAGATCACAACGCTTTGGTATGTTCAACAATTTATTTATGGATAATATGTTTGAATTAAAGCCATTTAGTTTAAAGAGCGAAACCATAAACATAGAGATAGCGCCGGCAGCAGTAAAAACCAGCGATTGGTTACCTTTGCATAATTTGTCCGTCTCGCAAACTTGGGATGGTGCACAATCTGTCAAGGTT
>DATIHV010000153.1:0-6246 GCA_035480295.1 Gammaproteobacteria bacterium | reverse complement strand
TAGTATCACCTCAGGGAAATATTATTTGGGCTAACAGGAAAGAGCTTGAGCTAATGGGCTACAGCAAGGAAGAATACATTGGCCATCACATTAGCGAATTTTATGCGGATCGCTTTGTAATTAATGACATTCTTTGTCGTTTAATATACGACAATGAGGTGGTAAATTATCCAGCCGAAGTTGTACGCAAGGATGGATCTAGAGTTCAGGTGCTTTTAAATTCAAATGTGTACAAACAAAATGGTTCTTTCGTACATGCTCGCTCAAGTATGCGCGATGTGAGTGAATTAAAGATATTTCAAACACGTTTAGAAAATTCAAACGCACGTGTATTAAATCAATTATTAACGACCAATACCTTGCTTAATATGGTCAGCAATGCTTCGTGGCAAACTGATTATCAAGGCTATATCACCGCGCCACAGATTCGGTGGACAAGCTATACGGGTCAGGATGAAAGTGAACAACTAAAGTATGGTTGGTTAAAAGCATTACATCCAGATGATAGACTTGCAATGAAGGCAAACCTAATCGCCGCAATTCGCGAGAATCACGATTTCAAGCAATTATGCAGAGTTTACAGTAAAGTACACAAAGACTACATGTATTGCGGGATATACGGCACCCCTATTTCGTCATTACGTGATCATACCTTTGAATGGCAGTTTATTTTAATAGACGAAAGCAAAACTATAGCTCCAGACACATATTAGTTTGCGAAATCTAAACAAAGCCATTACTGCGTTGACAAGGCACAACACTTCTTGTACTTCTTGCCGCTACCACATGGACATACATCGTTACGACCAATTTTTTCACTAGTGGTAATAACTGGATTTTTATGCTGTCCCGCGACATAAAACCATTGGCCATCTTCTTTCAAAAATTTACTGCGCTCATGTAAAACTTGCGGCTCGCCTTTGAATGTAGAATAAGCTTTAAATTCTACAATGCCTTCTTTACTGTGTTTCGCAACAGCAGGCGCATCGATTATTTCTAGTTTGGTCCACGTGCTCAAGTCGAACCATTCAGAATATGTTTTTTCTTCGTCAAATAGTTTTAAGGCTTTACCACGCATGGTGCGGAGTATGTGCGGCATGTCTTTGCAGACATGAGCAGTATATCTGGAGCGCATCAATTCTAACGGTGTGGCAGCAAGTTTGGTGCCAGCAACTATGTCCTTACAGCAATTCGCAAAATCCAGCGCACTACAACATGGGCATTGTTTAAATTCTTCTACCATTAAGCACCAAACCTATCTTCAATCATTTGTTTTACGTTGTCTCGGTCTTCATTCGGGTCAATTTTTATGAAAATATCCGTGACCCCATTGCCTGAATAGGCATTAACCTTGATACCACCACGTACGTTCTGCTTAAAGCGGATCTGCCCTGGGGAGTATCTATGCCTGCAGCTTTCCGAAAAGCCTAACACTACCTTGGTTACACTGGGAATAGACTCGATCCATAAAACGCTACGTTTTACATGCTTGTCTAAACTTGTGTGCCGCCCTTGTAGTGCCATAATACTCATAACCAATTGAATTCAGGCGATAAAGTATACAATACCATGGGGTAAATATTCAGCCAATTGTTCTGACCTATATTGTCACTTTTTGACACAAAGTGATATACTTAACTTTACATCGAAGAAACGGACTGATCATGGTCATATATAATATACAAACTAACGGTGCATGCAGTCAGTTGGTAATTGAAGTAATCAACGACACCATATACATAGATCCAAGCATGGTCGCGTACGTGGTCGGCGCCATAAAGTTTGATGTCATCAATGATTCAAAAAAAGCCTTCCATGGCATGATGGGCGGCAAGCAATATTACAAGCCAAAATTTCAAGGTACTGGTAAAATCTTTCTGCATGCCACGCTTGGCAGCTATCATAAGTTTGCGTTAAAAGACGACGAGGAACTATTTGTAAATCCTAATGCATTTATCGTATGTAGAGATTCCGTGAAGATTACACCGCATAGCAACTTTTCGTTGAAGAACTTTTTAAGTGGTGTGCCAATGATTAACATGATGGTGAAAGGTACCGGTAGCGTGATGGTACTAATGCCTGGCCCTGTGCAAGAATGCGCGCTTAAAGAAGATAAGTTTATAGACTTTGGTACGCAAGTTGCTGGCTATTCTACGCAACTTAGAGTAACCCGTGAAGTGATTGGCGATAATTGGCCAAACAGCCCTAAGATGGCGCGAGTATTTCGTGGCACTGGCAGTGTGTTCTTTTGCCCTATTCCGAACAAAGGCAGCAGATCTAGATCCTCAAAATAATATCGATTGTGCGATTTTCACAAATTACGCTAGAATTAATGCATGAAAAAGATTCTGGCGCTATTCATAGTCACGTTGTTAACTGGTTGCACCCCTCCTGCAACTACTAAAGTGGCGTTGCGTCATGGTTTTACTACCAACTATATTCAAACTGCTCAATTCAATTTATTAACGTATCAAAAAATTGAAAAGCCTGGTAAAGATGTAAACATCTATATCGAAGGCGACGGTCGTGCTTGGGTTACAAAATCGATTTTATCTAAAGATCCATCCCCGCACTCTTCTACCGTTATGCAATTGGCGGCGCTTGATCCAAATCCTAACGTCGTATATCTAGCTAGACCATGCCAATTTTCTCCTGGCGATTTAAAAACTGTATGTAAATCAAAATATTGGTCAACCGCACGCTACTCACCAGCTGTAGTGCAAGCGCTAAACTTGGCGATCAATCAAATCAAGAAAGAAACACGCGCTAGAAAAGTACATTTGATTGGCTATTCTGGTGGCGGAACTTTGGCAGTATTAATAGCAGCTAGACGCAAAGATGTGGCAAGCATTCGTACTGTAGCGGGCAATTTAGATTTACGTACTATGGATAAAATTCATCACACTAGCCCATTATCTGAATCATTAGATCCAATGGCTGTCGCCAAAGAAGTGCGGCATATTCCACAAGTGCACTTTAGCGGGGCAAAAGATAAAGTTGTGCCGAGTATTGTAGCATACAATTTTGTGCGCGCGTCTAGATTAAGCGCAGATCATGTGGTTGTTGTAAAAGATGCGTCTCACAATAACAATTGGAATAAGCACTGGCCAAAACTCTTAAAACACGTACCGTAAATTTATAAATCCTTCATGTCCTTGGAAACCACGGCGCATATCGTAAGCGTAATCTATAGCAAACTGCAACCTGTCACTAATAGCCAATTCATACATTACACCAAGTTTAATTAACAAGCGTGATTGTTGTGCAACATTTGTTAATACCGGGCCGCCGCTGACAAACATAGTATTAACGGTATCGGCACCGCCTTTAGCATCTACGAACATCATTGCGTACGCACTTGGAATACTTGTCATGCCGGCGCCGCTCATTGGAATACCAAGTGCGGCTCCAAAACCTAATCTAAACAGGTTTATATTATCTGGATCAACAAAATTGTCATAAGCGCCTAGACCATCTTCAGTATACGATAATTGACGTACAAAACTATATTGTGCAACTGCGCGCGGCGTAAATTGCCAGAAGTCTAATATAAATGGTCTACTGCCCATTACCTTAAACGTTAATTGTTGACTAGAGTAATTCGAAGAAGCTGATTGCTGCAGACCAGGTAGAATTAATGTGCGCAGGCCATGATAGTTACTAACTCCACCTGAAATTAGCCCATCTACATATACGTCATTATCTGTTCTATAAACGCCATAAAACGAAAGATCATAGTTGTTAATATTGGTTGTTGTAGCCGGACTATCCGTTTGTACCACAGAAGTTTTTGAAATGCTTGCAGCAAATCCTAACATAATATGGTTGCTAATCGTCTTATCCAATCCTGCTAGCCAGCCATGAGTTTTGTCAGAAAATCCCTGTAATGTCGGAGTTGTAGCTTGCGTACCATTGCTGTAGAAGGGTCTTACCCAAAAGCCTGTTTTATCAAATGGTATGTCCCCAGCAGCATAACCTTGCTGTGACTTTGCAAGACGCATGTCTATATAACCAAACAGTGAATCCAATCGGTCTAAAGTTACTAGCATGGTGTATTGTGGCGGCACTAAGCTTTCTAGCGCTAAAGTTAGTTCATAATCGTTTTGTATTTTTTCTAGTGCGTTTAATAAATCTATCAATGCAGACGAAGTTGTGCCAGAAGATCCAATTGACTCTAAGTACGCTCCGATTGCTTGTGTTTGTGGTGTTAATGCGTGTTGATCAAATCCGTCACGTGTGACCTGCACTTGTAACAACGCTCCAGTTCCAGGTACATAAGTTGAAGATAACTGCCAGTTAGAAATGTAAAACGTCGGTTGCGGCAGAATTGCAACGCCCTGTTGCGCTGTTGTCAGAGCCGAGCCAGCATTGCTTGCAGTCAAAAATGTATATGTGTTTTCGGCAATATAGGTACTGTTATGTTGTATTGTAATATTTCCGTGCGATAAATCTAAAAAGCTAGAGCATACACAGCCAGTACAGGCTCCAGATCCAACGGTCGCGGCTGTAATAATGTTTGGTAAAGTATTATTTTCGCTAAACGCTATAATAATATTGCCATTATTGATAAATTTATTACCGGTGAAATTAAGGGTAGGCTGTCCGTTTATTGTAAACGTTCCTGTAGATGTATTTACCAGCGACAGACTAGAAGTTAAGTTAACACCGTTTACGCTTAAGCTGCCGCTGTTACATAATGCCCCTGTGCCTGTAATAGTTGAGCCTTGTTCCATGCTAAACGAAGCACCAGCGCCAATAGTTAATGTTCCATTCACCACAAAATTTGTAACATTACTGACCGTTCCAAATTGCGAGGCACTAGCGGCATTTAAAATTAAGAAGCTACTTGCTTTTACGTTTAGATTTACAATATTTGCTATTGTGGTGGTAGTTGTTAGTCTTGAAGTCGTGCCACCATCACCTATGGTTAAATTGGTTAAAAAGGATATTGCGCCAGGATTTGTTACATCCGTGGCTGTTACGGCACCGATGTTCATTGTTGTACTATTAGATCCAGTACTAACGCTGGTACCAGTAATAGGTATGTTATGCAAGTCAAAGGTACCGCCAGTTTCTATATTTAAAATTGAAGTGCTAGTTGGCACCAAACTTATAGATGCAAAAGTATTTATGCTTCCTGGGCCCGTATTACTGAACGTCAGTGTACCAGCATTACTGAATGTTGAGCTGCTGCTTGCACCGGTTATTGAACTACGCGCTAATGTTGTGACACCAGAAGATATAGAAAATGCGGTCACATTAGATACTGCATTATTTATCGTAAACGTACCTGCTGTAGCGTTAATTATTGGCATGGAAATTGTACTGCTGGTTGAATAGTTTGTTCCGCTGTACAATGCGCCAGTTGAATCTGAACCTACATTCAATTCTGCAGAGCCTGTTCCACTGGCTGCATTAGTTAAAGTTGCGCCAGCGCCATAAACATATATCTTGCCTGTATTTACAATAGGAGCATTAAAAACAAACGTGCCAGCAACATTTATTTTGCCGGTACTTGTATTATTTAAACCACCGGTCAGACTAAGCGTTTTACCGGTAGCTATGGTGGTTGTTCCTGCATTCGAAAATGATCCTGTATTTCCAACACTAACATTACCGTTTAAAGTTAGTGTTGTGCTTTGAGCGGTGCTAAGAGTGGTGGTAATGCCGGTAATATTATGAGTAGAGTCTCCTAATGTAGTATTAGTGCCACTAGTAACTACCGTGATTGTTGGTATATTGGTAATACTGCCGGTGTAATTTAAATTTGATGCCGTAGGGGTTCCTAATGACGTTGTGCCTATATTTAACGAGCCCAGGCTATTGCCCGTCAAATTGTTAGTTAAAGTTCCATTGGCATTAACGTTAATTGCGCCAGCACCAGAATAACTCGCAGGAATAGTCCAGGCACCCTCCACATTAATATTGCCGGCATTGGCGAAGGCTCCTGTGATATTAAGTGAACCTCCAGAGTTTACGTTAATTTTTCCGCCGCCGGTTATGGTAACTCCACCTGTTGCAGCGGTACCGCTCATCGTGCTATTTAAATCTAATTCACCACTGACATTAACTGACTTGTCGACGCCGGTAATGGCGCCGCCAGCTGTAAGAGTTCCAGCCACATTAATGACGTTCACATTTGTTACAGTAGTACTACCGAGAGTAACAACAGAATTGACATTGCTGTTTAATGACGTTGTACCAGTGTTAGTGCCCCCTACATCTATACTTCCAGTAAATGTATTG
>DATIHV010000152.1:0-6666 GCA_035480295.1 Gammaproteobacteria bacterium | reverse complement strand
TGTAAATTTAAATGCGGCAACACAGCCATGTCGTGCAATGGTGCGGTATTAGTAATATAAAATTTTGTGATCTGATCTAATGCAAAGATCACAATTGCAATTCTAAGCATACGCACGTTTTTCACCTTCCTCCGATAGGTTTGCGACACAACGTTTACAAATATGTGGATAGCGCGGATCTTGATCTACATCTGCAGTTCTATGCCAACAACGTTGGCATTTAGCATACTCTGATTTTTGCAATGCAATTAATAACCCAGGCATGTCCGTTTCCGTAGCCGAACTGTCTGCTTGCGCTAGAGGTTTAATGTGCGCTTGTGACGTAATTAGCACAAACCGCAGTTCATCTTGCAGTTGCTGTAAAACTTTATATAAATCATCTTGGCAATATAAAGTTACTTCTGCTTCTAACCCTGATCCTAACACATTATTATTGCGCGCATTTTCTAATACTTTATTTACCGCATTACGTACTTCTAACACTGTATGCCAAAATTGATCATTCATGCCAGTTTTACCTAATGTAGGCAAGTCAGTATACCATTCCGTTAAAAATACTGACTCAGCTCTTTCACCGGGTAGATATTGCCAAATTTCATCGGCCGTAAAACTTAAAATTGGCGCAATCCAACGCACCAGCGCTTCAGCTATATAATATAAAGCTGTTTGTGCTGATCGGCGCGGAGTACCGTCTTCTTTGCAAGTGTATTGGCGATCTTTAATCACATCCAAATAAAAACTGCCTAATTCATCTGAGCAAAAGTTATGTACTTGTTGATAAATTATATGAAAATCATACGTATTGTAAGCATCTACAACTACCTGCTGCAACTTAAGCGCTTGATCCACAATCCACCGATCTAGGATCAACATTTGATCTACCGGCACCATATCGGTTTGCGGATTAAAGCCATGCAAATTCGCCAGCAGAAAACGTGCGGTATTTCTGATCCTGCGATATGCATCACTAGTACGTTTTAAGATTTCATCAGATACACGTAGTTCTGCACGATAGTCAGTGGAAGCTACCCACAAACGTAACACATCGGCGCCTAAGGAATTTACCACCTGTGCTGGAGCTACAACATTGCCAAGTGATTTAGACATTTTTCTGCCATCGGCATCAACCACAAAACCATGCGTCAATACTTGTTTATATGGTGCTTCGTTTTTTAATACTAAAGATGCTAATAAAGAACTTTGGAACCAACCACGATGTTGATCTGAACCTTCTAAATAGAGATCTGACGGGCTATGCAGTTCAGGACGTAAATCACCTACGCATTCTTGCATTACACCAGAATCAAACCACACGTCCAACATGTCGGTAACCTTTTGATATTGCGCGGCTTCGGCTGCTGGGAGCAATTCACTTAAATCTAAGTCATACCACGCTTGCACACCATGCTTTTCTACCAATTGCGCTACTTGCTCAATTAACTCTGCAGTACGTGGATGTAATGCACCGGTATCTTTATTTATAACTAAAGCTAACGGTGTGCCCCAGGTGCGTTGTCTAGAAATACACCAATCTGGACGCGCTATGATCATGTTGCTTAATCTAGTTTCACCCCATTGTGGCACCCACGAAACTTTCTTAATTTCTTCCAAAGTGCGCTGGCGTAAATCTTTTGCTTCCATACTAATAAACCATTGCGGCGTAGCACGATAAATTAGCGGTTCTTTATGGCGCAAACAATGCGCATAGCTATGCTGAATCTTTGCGTCAAACAATAAACGATCTTTTTCCTGCAATACTTTGATAACTTCAGGATTTGCTTTAAAAACATGCATGCCGCCAAACAAGGGGGTCTGTGGTGCAAAACAACCATTCGCATCAACAATATTATTTACCGGTAATTTATAGTGTTGCCCTACAATGTAATCGTCCATACCGTGCGCGGGAGCAGTGTGTACACAGCCCGTACCAGCTTCTAAGGTTACATGTTCACCTAAAATAATTGGCACTTGACGTTCATAAAATGGATGCTGCAGCGTTTGTCGCTCTAACGCGCGACCGCTGCAAGTTGCTAATACTGTATAATCACCTTCTGCTGCATCTAATCTAGCCATCACAGAAGCAACTAATTCATGCGCAATAATTAAACGCCATTGCTTATATTGTACCAATGCATATTCTAATTTAGGATTGAGCGCAACTGCTTCATTAGCAGGCAATGTCCAAGGAGTGGTTGTCCAAATTACCGCTGCTACTGTACCCGTGCCGCGATCTTTAGCAGTAAATTCAAAGCATTTTAAAATTGCAGCTTCATCAACTGCAGTAAATAATACATCTACAGCATCTGATGTTTTATCAATATATTCTACTTCTGCATCAGCTAGTGTTGAACCGCACAGCACACACCAATGCACAGGTCTGTCACCGCGCACTAAATATCCATTCTCGTATACTTTACCTAGGCTGCGAATAATATTTGCTTCAACTGCAAAATCCATCGTGCTATACGGATGATCCCAATCACCCAATATACCTAGACGTTTAAAACTATTGCGTTGTATATCAATTTGCCCAGTAGCATATTCTCTGCAATGCTCGCGAAAAGTTTTGGCATCGACTTTGGCGCCGGCTTTACCAATCTTCTTTTCTACTTGTAATTCTATAGGTAAACCGTGGCAGTCCCACCCAGGGATATACGGAGCATAATAACCACTGAAAGCTTTGCTCTTCACTACTATATCTTTCAGAATTTTATTCAATGCGTGCCCGATATGAATGTCACCATTCGCATATGGAGGACCATCTAAAAGAATAAATGATTTAGCTGGATCCTTTGCTGCTAGCGTTTTGCCATAAATATCCATAGATAGCCACTTTTCCAAAATCGCCGGTTCGCGTTGCGCCAAATTGGCTTTCATAGGAAAGTCGGTAACTGGCAAATTTAAGGTGTTCTTATAATCTAGTTCCGCGGTCATGTGTCAGGGCCTCATTTTATAGTGGTTGCTGCAGCATTCGCCTGGCAAATGCCACGCGAGGATAGTTTGGTTACATTATCAAGAAAATGAGTGGAATATCAATCAAATGCGTATACACTTTAATCATGGAGTCCAGGCAAAGCGTTAAAAAATTTGCTTCTAGGTCAAAATATGGCATAAGGTGTAATACCACCTGGTTCTTTATGTTATATAATTAACTGTACTTAACAAAAATTGTGGGGGTTTCTACGATGAACGCAAAATGTGTACGATCAAAGTTGACGGCCGCGTTCTCTTTGATTGAATTGATGGTGGTTATTGCCATTGTGGCTTTACTGACGGCAATAGCTGTTCCTTCATATCAGGGGTATTTGCAACAATCTAAAGTAACTGAAATCTTCAGCTTGGCATCAGATCAAATGAGCCAATGGCAACAGGCTTATAACCAAGGTTCTGCATTCGACACAGTAAATCCAGTAGGCTTTAATGGTGGTGTGTTGACGACTGCTAACATTGGTACGTATATTGCTGGCGCTGAAATTTTAGATGCTACTAGCACGCCAACAAATACAAACTGTCCTGATCCAGGTGGCCTGGGTGAAGTATGCTTACAATTAGTTAGCCCAAGCGGCATTGATACTACGCTTGATGGCCTTGTAATATATTTCACACCTGCAACCCAAGGATCATCAACAGGTGATACTTCTAATACCAGCATCGGTTGGACATGTAATTTCCCAACAACTGGTAACTCAACTAATGATGCAACAATTACTAGCTTATTAAGCCCAGGTAGTTGTACAGCTGCATAGTAAAGGGACGTATACATAGAGGCGGGACGAAGTATAGAAACTTCGCCCGCCTTTTTGGTTTTGTAGATTTGTGTTTTTAACCAGCCTTCAAAACAAACTCTCTAGGTCGCACACCAAGGCTTAAGAGCACCCCGCTATAGATCAGGCCACCCCCGGTAATTAACAGCGCTAAATCGATTACACGCTGCGTACGTGACCAATCTAACCACGTGTTAAGTGTGGGAGTCATGAACCACAAGAACAATGCCATACCAACACTTGCTACAAATACACGCATTACAAAGGTACGCCATCCTGGTTGAAACACAAATGCTGTAGTTGCACGCCACTTTCTGTATAGAAGGCCAGCATTTAATATTGAGCTTAATGATGTTGCCATAGCTAAACCAACGTGCGCAAAATTGTGAATTAACACTGCATTTAAAATTACATTACTAAACAAAATAAATATGCTGATTCTTACCGGCGTTTTAATATTTTGTGTGGCATAAAATGCGCTGGAAAATATTTTGGCCAACATGATGCCTAGCACTGCTAATGCATATGCCATTAAACATTGCGTAGTCATTAGTACGTCGTGACTAGTAAATTTACCGGATTGAAATAAAGTAGTAACTAATGGCCCTGCTAGGAAAAACAAACCTAACATCGCTGGCACACCGATTAAGCAAACACAGCGCACAGCCCAATCTAGAGTTTTAGCAAATTCTTGTTTTGCACCGCGTGAATGTTGTCTGGATAAACTAGGCAAAATTACTGTGGTTAAACCAACACCAATCATGCCTAATGGAAATTCCATTAAACGATCTGCATAATATAACCACGAAATACTGCCTGGCACTAAGAACGACGCAAACAAAGAATCAACTAGTAATGTTATTTGATAAATCGCTGCACCAAATAACGCGGGTGGCATTAAGATTAATACTTTGCGTACTGCTATATCACGCCAATTTATGCGTGGCCGCGGCATGATGCGCATGCGTAATAAGAATGGTACTTGAAATGCTAATTGCGCAACACCTGCCAATAACACTCCCCACGCTAAAGCCATTTCTGGGTTTTGCATATGTGATGCTAAAAAACAGCTGGCAATGATCATGCTGATATTTAACAATACTGGTGTAAATGCCGGCACGCCAAATTTACCATGCGTATTTAATAAACTGCCCGCCAGCGCGGTCAGTGAAATAAAAAATATATACGGAAATGTTAAACGCAACATGCCCACCGCCAAAGTATGCCGCGGTCCCGTTGCATCAAAACCAGGCGCAAATAAGTAGATGAACAACGGCGCGCAAACTATACCTATTAACGTCACGATGCTTAAAATCATCATCAAATTGCCGGTAATGTGATTTACAAAGTCTTGCACCTCATCGGGGGATTTAGTGGATTGATACTCTGACAACACCGGCACGAAGGCTTGCGAAAAAGCCCCCTCGGCGAACAGGCGGCGCATCAAGTTGGGGATGCGGAAGGACAATATGAAGGCGTCATAGCCAGGGCTAGCACCGAATATGTACGCTGCAACCATATCCCGCACGAAGCCTAGCACCCTCGACAAGAAAGTCATAAAACTAAATATTATGGAGGATTTGGCTAAATTGGTATTCATTTATGTTGCGGGCCTTAAAAATATTGACTTTAGGGTCATTTTACGCCAAGATCGGGCCTTCTTTCTAGTAAACTTTTTTGGAGTAAATACAGTGGCCAATTCAGCCCAAGCAAAAAAACGTGCCCGCCAAGGCGAAGATAGACGCGGCCGTAATGCTAGCAAGCGCTCAGAGATGCGCACCTATCTAAAACAGGTCACCAAGCTTGTAGAAGAGGGCAATAAAACCCTAGCTGCCAATGTATACAAAAAAGCAGCCTCTACTGTAGATCGCCTAGTAGGCAAAGGTCTTATTCATAAGAATAAAGCTGCAAGACATAAAAGCCGTTTGAACGCCAGACTTAAAAAAGCAGCTACTGCTTAATAGGTTCAGCCAAGAGAAATTCATATGTACGTAGTTATGATCCCTTTGGGTGTCTTAGTCGACACTAAAGTTGAGCGAGCAATCGAGGCCTTCGGGGCTATGATCCATTCATATAGTCTTGGGGTAAAATTAGATGATGCTTTCCTGCAAGAATTACAAACAACTTTTAAGCGCTACAGTTTAGGCGGATATGAAAGCGAAGATGCATTCGCAAATGATCTATTAGCCGCGCTAAAAGCAAAAATCCCTGCACACCGTCGCGAGACTATTCGGGAACTGGAGAGAGATTGGCCATATATGTGGCGTGGGTTGTGGAATTCGCAGTGCAACGTTCCAGCGGATATCACCGACATGATGCCTAATATACGACATGCGACAATGGCCCGAAACGTTAAGTGGATAGTTATTAGCGAAACAAACCCAACTCATTACGCTTTTATTCGTGCTGAGATAAATCGTTTGGCTAGGGTGGATAGTGATTATCCTATGCCTATAGCACTTTTCAACGACAAAGATGCATTTCTTTTAAGCTTTGAACACCGAAAGCCAACAGAAGTTATGATGGCGGACTATTTAGAGGCCAACAAAGATAAATTCGAAAAATGCATACGCATACAAGGGAATGTCGATTTCATTGCAAACCCTGTTTTTCACCAGCTCGCGGTTGAGAAAGAACAACGAATCGTAGCTGCAACAAGTAAATACAACGTTGAAGTTGTGCAGTTATCAACTGCGCGTTTAGACTCTCAACAACTTGAGCAAATAATTAAAAATAACATACCAACACCTGAAGAACTGCACCAACAGAAAACTAAATCTGCTAACCGTTTCACCTAGCGCGCATCCAGCGGCAAATACTCCTTAGTCGCAACTATCAGTTTGGTTACAAATATTCTCCCCGATTGTATATACCCGCATAACATTTTTTTTATTTCTAATCT
>DATIHV010000151.1:0-2230 GCA_035480295.1 Gammaproteobacteria bacterium | reverse complement strand
GGTGGTTTTATTCCGTATGGCGGAACCTTTTTAACCTTCGTAGATTACGCACGTAATGCGGTGCGTATGAGTGGATTGATGCGCCAGCGGGTAATTTATGTTTTTACGCATGATTCTATAGGTTTAGGTGAAGATGGACCAACGCATCAGCCAATAGAACATTTAACTATGTTAAGAGTAACACCAAATGTTTCAGTATGGCGTCCATGTGATGCCGCAGAAACTGTTGTTGCATGGCAAAGTGCAATCGAAAGAGTGACTGGACCAACTTGTTTAGCATTGTCTAGACAAAACTTGCCAGGCTTTTGGCGATCAGAGCAAATGCTAAGTGACATTAAGCGCGGTGGTTACATATTGCAAGATTGTGCGCCATTTCCAGATGCAATCATTATTGCTACAGGCTCCGAAATGGAGTTGGCCATTGCGGCTGCAGATCAATTAACACAACAAGGCGTAAATATACGCGTAGTCTCTATGCCAAGCGCAGATGTATTCCTAGCACAAGATGCGGCATATAGATCGTCAGTGTTGCCTGAGACCGTTGCGGCGCGGGTAGTTGTTGAAGCTGGGGCGCGCGAGTATTGGTATCAATTTATAGGCCCCAAGGGCAAAGTCATAGGTTTGAGTACCTATGGTGAATCTGCTCCATATAAAGACATTTATCGTGCAATGGGTTTAACTACAGAAGCCGTGGTAAGCGCGGTGCAACAAGCATTAATTATTAATGGAGATTGACAATGCCTATTAATATCGCAATCAATGGTTATGGTCGTATTGGGCGTAATATTTTGCGCGCAATATATGAATCAGCACGCAACAAGGAATGTAATATTGTTGCGATCAATGATTTAGGAGATGCGAATACTAATGCGCATTTAACTAAATATGATACTACGCATGGCAAATTTAACGGCGATGTTGCAACGTACGAAGAAGGCCTAGTAATTAACGGCCACAAAATTTTAGTGTTTAAAGAGCGCGATCCTGAAAAGTTACCGTGGAGCAAATTAAATATCGATGTAGTCCTTGAATGCACAGGTTTGTTTGCCAGTGCTGAAAAAGCGCAGGCGCATTTGCGCGCTGGCGCGAAAAAGGTATTGATTTCAGCGCCAGCGGGAACCGATGTTGATGCAACGATTGTATATGGTGTTAATCATAACATCTTAAATAAAGATACTAAGATTGTTTCCAATGCTTCATGTACTACTAATTGCTTGGCGCCTTTAGCAATGGTTTTGCATAAAGCTATAGGTATTGAAAATGGCTTAATGACTACCATACATGCGTATACTAATGATCAAGTATTAGTAGACGTTTATCATACTGATTTGCATCGCGCACGTTCGGCTACGCATTCAATGATTCCAACTAAAACCGGCGCTGCGGCGGCTATAGGTTTAGTTTTACCTGAATTAGATAAAAAATTGGATGGTTTTGCGATGCGCGTACCCACTATTAACGTATCAGTAGTGGATTTAACGTTCAAAGCCTCGCGCGCTACATCCGTAGAAGAAGTAAATAAAGTCTTAACGGATGCTGCAAAAACCACATTAAAAGACATCGCGGCAGTAAATGAATTACCGTTAGTGTCAATTGATTTTAATCATAATCCTGCGTCATGCATATTTGATGTTACGCAAACTAAAGTATTAGGCGATGTGGTTAAAGTGTTAGCTTGGTATGACAACGAATGGGGTTTCTCCAATCGAATGATTGATACAGCCATGGCGATGATGCGAGCTTAGTGAATGGCACAATTTTTAACCATCAACGATGTAAATATTAATAAAAAGCGTGTTTTGATCCGCGAGGATTTTAATGTGCCTATAGCTGATGGAGTTGTGCAAAACGATTTACGCATACGTGCAGCGTTGCCTGGGATACAACAAGCATTGCGCGCGAATGCGCAAGTAATTTTAATGTCGCATCTTGGTCGTCCGGAGCCGGGACATTGGCAAGCAGAGTTTTCGTTACAGCCTATTGCCGCATGTTTAAGTGAAATGTTAAATGAAAATGTAAAATTTATTAAGCAATGGCCGGTAGATAATTTAAATGTGCACGACAAAATAGTTTTATTAGAAAACGTGCGTTTTTTGCCTGGGGAAACAGAAAATTCTCCGGATCTGGCTAAACAAATGGCTGCATTATGCGATGTGTTTGTGATGGATGCATTTGGCAGTGCACACCGTGCTCACGCTTCTACAGTTGGAGTTGCGGAATTTTCTGCACA
>DATIHV010000150.1:0-5190 GCA_035480295.1 Gammaproteobacteria bacterium | reverse complement strand
CGCTTTTGTAATTCAGCGCAAAACAATTGCAGTCCACCGGCTATAGTTTCGTCATCGCCGCCATAGATGCAACCCAAATATTCCATTGGTTGCAACATGCACTGCATAATATTTTGCTTTGCTGTTTCGTGCATTTCCTCGCGATCCTTTTTCGTCGCCACACCAAATTGCATCGGTGAGAATATTAAAGAATATTCAATACCCTTGTATCTATACATTGCAAATGCTATCACAACATGTAGCGTGCTTGTAATGCTAATCAATCTAGCTAAAATTTCAAGATTTTGATGAATCGCAGCACAATATGCGGTGAGCGCAGAACCCATGTATGGCGTATCGGCTAACATATCCTGATATGCGGATACTTCAGATGCACTACATAACTCTTCTGATGAGGAATGTGCAGTTTTTTCGTGCGGCCGTGCTTGAAACAACCTGGATGCCACCCCATTCTTACTCATTATTACGTGCGAGTAACGTGCACCATCTGCAAAAAGTCCGCGACTTTCTACAATAGGATTTCTATCGAGTAGCGCCATAATAAACGGATCTGTTTGCTTTGATAAGGAAAACATGCACAGCGTGGTAATAAACGAAGAACCTCGTGCATTTGATACAAAACCTTGAAAGTTCGGATTCCCACATTGATTAATAATTGTCTTAAAAATTAGCAAATTGTCATTCAACGGCAATTGCAATAATATAGAAAAGGATACGGGCGCACCAAGCTTATCCCTATATACTAATGTAGTGGTATGCAGTAGTGACATGAGTACTCGGTAATCCTGTGATTTTTCAAAGAAGAACTCGCAAATTTGTGCCACCGCAAACTGTCCGGCTTGATTAAAACGTTCATGTGCAACCGCAGTTAAAAATCGAGTGTAAAAATTCTCTGGAATTTCGGCCTGCACTTGCGGGAACAGCGTCATAACTGCGTCCACATTTAAAGACAATGCTTGATCAATAAATACATCACATAATGTTGGCATTGTGGCAAGCAATTTAGAAATTACGTCGCACCGAGTTGCTACATGTTTATCTTGCGTAAGTATGTATGTTGCACAAACTTCAATCTTCAGAGCTTGCAGCTCTGCATCAAATGTCTGCGCTTGCAAAGCAGTAACCCTAGGCATGTTACGTAACGCATTATATCTTTCTTGTAACTGTGCCGCAGTAAGTACAGTTTCAGTTTTACGCGTTGCTATTTTTAACTTTCTGATCGGTAGCGTCACCTGCTTATTTGCGGCTACATGAATCATCTCATCCGAAGAAGAAGAAGGAGAACTATCAGACTCTAATTCTAGAGTATCAGGATTTGTGCGGACATACAGAAGCTTGGCTTTAGCTATGTCGTATCTTTTATCTATAACATCCTCTTGATAATGACTTAATGCTTCATGCGCTTTGCGTGCTGCGATACGCACGTCATCTACTTTTTCCTGTTTGGCTGTTTTCAAATCGAGGTCATCTATTGCTGCCAACCTTACTTTTAATGCATCATTTAAGAGAAGTTTCTCCTGTTGCATATCTTCAACCGCTTTCATCATTACACCAATGGCATCTGCACAATTTTCGCGCGCAAATCGAGCGAGATTATGATCGGCTTTTAAAGTTGTATCGCCATTTTTAATGTAAACGCCCGTGATAATTCCATAATGAAAATACACATGAATTGCGATGCTTGCACGATTCCCAACACTGATGCGTTCGGTATAATGCCACTGATAATGTAACTTTTCGCGAGCCAATTTTGAGCCCGCAGTCCCGAATTTCTGATCGATGCGAATATGGCGATCGTACAATTTATATTTTGGATACGCATTTTTTATGTCATCGGGCAAAGATTGAAATAAATCATGTTCTGCGCTTGGTTGCAGCAACAGCAAAAACGCATTTAAACGCTCTGAGGGTTCAATCACCTTTATTACAGTCCCATCACTTCGCGCCGGCTGGATGCATTTCAAACCTTTACGCTTCAAATGATGAAACAGCGCGCTATTGACTGGCCCAGAACGCGGCGAGGAGACTAATTGGAACCCATCATCAGGGTATAAAGCGGTCGTGGCAGACATTTGCTTAGTGATTTCTCGTTATAGTGTTGGAATACATATATACATATCTTTTAGCTATCTGTCAAGATAAGAATAATATTAGTTGCCCAACTAGCGACTTTCTATGCCTCTACTAATATTAATGGTATGAAAAGAACTCTAACGCAAAAACAACATTATTTATTACGGTCACTTGGCTTCACCATTGCCGCTATGGCCTTGTACGTTCCGGCAAATATTTATCCATTTATGACCATGAAATATTCTGGCCAATACCATTACACTACTATTTGGGATGGTATTCGTACGCTCTACGATGAAAACATGTTGATTACTGCCACTATTGTTTTAGCCGCAAGCATCATAATCCCGATTTTTAAACTAATCGCTTTGCTGTTTGTTATCCTGGCAGACATGTTTGATGTCGCCTATAACGTGCGCACAAGTTTATTGGCGTTGATCGAATTCATCGGACGCTGGTCAATGCTAGATATTTTCTTGGTAGCTATCATGGTTGCGTTAGTAAAATTTGGCAGCTTTGCCACAGTTTCAGCAGATTCAGGAACATACCTGTTAGGTTGTGTCGTAATTTTGACAATGCTTGCTTCGGCAACGCTGAGTGAATGTTACGAGGTAAAACTATGCGAAACCTGATATTAACCCTCATAATCTGGATGATATGTTTTACAGCAATTACCATAGGCGTATCTTTAACATATAAATGGTATAGACATCTAGGCAAGGACATATACATTCATTTTCATGACGTCTCCGGATTAGTACCCAATCAGTCAAAAATTATGTACCGCGGTGTAGATATAGGCACAATTAATGAAATTGAATTAGATCTAACAACTGGTAATCCACGTATACGGGCGCGTATTGTTAAACAAGCTATGCCGCTACTAGGACCACAAAGTAAATTTTGGGTGGTAAGCCCTGAAGTCAGCGTTGGAGCGGTACACAACTTAAGCACAATCTCCACCGGTGATTATGTTGCGGTATTTCCCATACCAGGTAAATTCACGGAAGAGTTTTACGGATTAGCGGAAGCTCCAGTAGATCATAAATTTAGCGCTGGCTTGCGCGTGGTGCTAAAGGCAAATGATGCAACTGGTATAGAAGTTGGATCAGAAATTTTATATCATGATTTATCAATAGGTGAAGTAGGCGAAATGGGTCTTTCCGATGATGGCAAGAAAGTCATGATTACTGTCTACATTGATAAACCATACGTAAAAGTTATACGCACAAATTCTTATTTTGCTAATGTCAGCGGATTCTATGCCGACATAAATATTTTTACTGGTTCTAAAATTACTTTAGACTCTATACGTACGTTAATTAGAGGTGGTATAAAGGTAGTCACTCCTGACTTCAAATGCCCATTGGCAAAAGATGGCGATATATTTAAAATGTTATCACGTGAACAATATAACGCGTTAGAAGAAAGTTAATGGCAAACTTGCTGACCTCACAACGGTTCCTCCCTTTATTTATTACGCAATTTTTAGGCGCATTTAACGATAATCTATTAAAAAATGCATTAGTGATCTTAATAACATATCATTTGGCTACTTCTGCACAAAATGCGCAGATGTTAGTCACTTTAGCCGCTGGCTTATTTATTTTACCATTCTTTTTATTTTCGGCTTTAGCTGGACAATTAGCCGACAAATATGATCGTGCTAAAATCACACGCTTTGTAAAATTATTTGAAATACTGATCATGTGTTGTGCTAGCGTTGGATTTTGGTTACATGATGCCTGGTTTCTGATTGGTGTGCTATTTGCGTCTGGTGTCCATTCCACATTTTTTGGTCCAGTTAAGTATGCACTGCTGCCACAACAGCTACATGCTAATGAATTGCTACTTGGCAATGCTTATATAGAAGCAGGAACTTTTTTGGCAATTCTATTTGGCACAATTTATGGTGGCATTTTAATTATTACGCAGCATGGAGCTTATGCGGTGTCGATATGCTTGCTGATCGTAGCAATTGCTGGTTACATATCTAGTCGCTATATTCCCGCTGCGCCGCCACCAGTGCCAAGATTAAAAATCAATTACAATTTAGCACAGGAAACAATGAGCCTCATCAGATACAGCAGAATGAATAAGAAAGTCATGTTAACCATTGTATGTATCTCTTGGTTTTGGTTTATTGGCGCGATCTTCTTGGCACAACTGCCGGGCTTTGTAAAAATAAATCTACATGCTGAAGCTAAAGTCGTTACCTTGCTATTGACGTTGTTTTCGATTGGCATTGGTTTAGGATCTTTAATTTGCACCACGATATTAAGAGGCGCGATTCGCAGCACGTACGTACCAGCTGCCGCATTAGGCATGAGTTTATTCATTATAGATTTGTATTTTTGTAGTACTAATGATCTGTATTACAACGTACATGGGCTATATAGTATTCAGCAATTTTTGCACTTTAATATTAGTTGGCGCATAATCCTTGATCTAACCTTTGTGGCGATATGCGGTGGGATTTACATTGTTCCGCTATATACCATTTTGCAGCATATCGCGAATCAAACTTACATGGCGCGAATAATTGCCTCTTTAAATATATTTAATGCATTGTTTATGGTTTTTGCAACCCTTTTCACGCTAGGCATGTTATCTATGCATCGCAGTATACCGGAGATATTTGTATCTGTTGCGATAGCAAACATTTTGATTGCAATATACTTAAGACGCAAGCTAAATCATAGCAGCACTTAATCTAGCGTCACCACTGGTTGATTCTTTATTTTACGTCGTTCGAATAAAAATATTAACGGCAGCATCACAATAAAGCAAAAAGTTATTAAAAAATACGAGTCAATCATACCCTGCATTTGCGAATATATGGACAGCTCCTTCCCTAATATCTGCATAGCTAATGGATCTGTAGGATTTAAGTTCAACGCTTGCAGGTATTGCGTAAGATTTTCATTATACGGATTAATAAAGCCTCCCAATTCATTCCAGCTAGCTTGTGTTTGACGTGTAAAGTATGTAATTATGATTGAAATTCCCGCTGATGATCCTAGTACCCGCATTAAGCTATATAATCCGGAAGCTTCGTTTATTAAGTGGTTGGGGATACTTGACAAGCACATTGTTGACAGCGGAATGAAAGTTAAT
>DATIHV010000149.1:0-2713 GCA_035480295.1 Gammaproteobacteria bacterium | reverse complement strand
TAAACGCGTTAATAATTTTTTGCTGTAATTGAATATCAGTGGCCGCACTTTGCTCTTCTTTACGTTCTAGATTAGCTGCACGCACCAAGATGTCTTGCGTTGATCCATACAACTGCGCACGCACGCCAGTAAAGCCCATTTCCTGCAAAACATCATGCACATGATCAGGCGTAGTTGCTTGCGCAAAGCGTAATTCAATTTGCGTGCCACCAGTAAATTCTAAGCCGTAGTGCAAACCTTTAAATACCAACAATAGCAAAGATGCTATACACAGTATTAAAGCAAAGCCCGTGGTATATTTTTTTAATTGCATAAAATGAATGTGTGTTTGTGTCTTAAAGAATTCCATATTATATACCAACCAGAAGTTTTTTCACTTGACGCTTACCATATATCAGTTCAACAATTGCGCGCGTCGCCGTAACTGCAGTAAACAACGAAGTTAGAATACCTATCGACAAAGTAACCGCAAATCCTTTTACTGGCCCAGTACCGACTGCGTACAAAATGATACCAACAATTAATGTTGTCAAATTTGAGTCCACGATAGTTGCAAACGCATGTTCAAAGCCACTTTGAATACTTGCATGCGGACCAAAGCCATTGCGCAGCTCCTCACGAATGCGTTCAAAGATTAACACGTTGGCATCTACCGCCATACCTAAGGTTAAAACAATACCTGCAATACCCGGCAACGTTAACGTCGCACCAATCAGAGACATTACAGCAAGCAACAAAATTAAATTTAAAAATAACGCAATATTAGCGATGACGCCAAATACGCTGTAATAAGCAGTCATGAACACTAGAATCAAACAAAAGCCCACAACCACTGAAGTGATCCCTTTGTTAATATTTTCCTGTCCCATGCTAGGACCAATTACTCGTTCTTCAACAATTGAAACTGTTGCAGGTAATGAACCAGCACGTAATAGCAATGCTAAATCGCGCGCTTCTTCCTGTGTCAAACCACTAATTTCAAAACTATTGCCTAATGCACCTTGAATCGTTGCAAACGAAATAACACGCTCAACGGTAACTGGCATCGTAACCATTTTGCCGTCAACTTCGCGTTCCTGCATCGTGGTTTCACGATAGACTACGGCCATGTGTTTACCAATGTTGTTCATAGTAGTTTCTTTGAACAAATTGGTACCACCACCGCCTAAATTGATCACTACGGCAGGTTTACCTTCACGCGAACTAATTTGGCTAGACGCTCCGACTATAGAATCGCCACTTAAGATAGTGCGATTTTTTAATAGGAATGGATGTCCGTCTTGCGAATAATATAATTTTGATCCAGGTGCTACTCTGCCTTGTAAGGCTTGTAAAATATCACCGTCAGAATCTTCCATCATAAAATCAAGTGTCGCAGTCTTGCCTAAAATATCTTTAGCACGTGCGGTATCTTGAATGCCAGGTAATTCCACAACTATACGATTAGAGCCTTCGCGTTGAATAAGCGCTTCGGCAACACCTAATTCGTTAACACGATTGCGCAGTGTTGTAGCAGTTTGCTCCATAGTGTAATTGCGCATTTGATCTACATCCGCCGGCAACATAGAAATTTCTAAGGCGCTTGGATTATCTGCCGGGATACTTACCACTAAGCTCGGCGAGTGCTTATTAATGTACTCTTGCGCTTTCGCTGCTTCTGCTTTGTTACCAAACGTTGCAGACATAGTGTTGTCAGGATTTAACACAAAATTTGTGTAATAAAACTTTTCCTGTCTAAATGTATTGCGTAAATCGCTATAAATACTTTCTAAACGACGGCGCAAATTCGAAGCAACATCCACATCCATTACAAAGCGCACCCCACCACGCAAGTCCAAACCTAATTTCATGGGGTTTGCGCCTAACATTTCCAACCACGAAGGAGTAGCAGGTGCTAGATTTAACGCTACACTGTAGTCATCGCCTAAATCACGTTGCAATAAATCACGGCTCGCAATTTGCGTTTCTGTCTTCACAAACCTGATCAGCAATTGATCATTTTCAACGTCCATGGATTTGTATTGCAAATTGTTTTTCTTTAACAGATCTTTAACCTTATCTTCTAAGGCCAAATCTGTTTTGTAGCCTTGTAGGCCCATGACTTGTACAGCTGGATCTTCGCCATAAATATTTGGCAAAGCATAAATTAAACCTAAGACTACAATTACCGCTAGCAGTGCATACTTCCAGCGTGGAAATGTGGTTAGCATATTGTTTTCAACGTCCCTTTTGGTAATACTTGCACAATTGATTGTTTTTGTACTGGCACTTCTACGCCTTCGCTTAAGGTAATAATAAAGAAACTACCTGCGTCACGTACAATCTTGCCGAGTAATCCACCTTGTGTAACTACTTCATCATCCTTTGCCAAAGTAGACAGCATATTTCTAAGTTCTTTAGCACGTTTGCTTTGCGGACGAATCATTAAAAAGTACATCATAATGAAAATCGCACCAAACATAATCATGGAACTTATAGCACTGCCGTGCGCTCCCTTTGCCGGTGCTGCCGCATCAGCTAAAACCACAGGCACAAAACCAACCAATGTCAGCGTGCTTAATATTATTTTTTTCATTCAGAACTCCAGCCATAAAATCATCGTTAAAACTGCGATACAGTTTACCGCAATCCTATGCTAGAACCAAATTTGCTATATTGACCTAGCAGCTTTAGCTTGGTATAGTCAACAAAATTACTTAGTAAATGAGGGTAT
>DATIHV010000148.1:0-3046 GCA_035480295.1 Gammaproteobacteria bacterium | reverse complement strand
AGCTGGCTACAATATTCCAGGTGTGGCACAAAAATCCGCTCCTGGTGTATACGTGCAAGATGCAAAAATTTGCTCGTTAGGTTTACGTGTGCGCCATGGCCGTACGTATCATGGCTTAAGTTTAAATGTGGCTATGGACTTAGATCCATTCAGTCATATTAATCCTTGTGGCTATGCAGGTATGCAGGTAACACAGATTGATAATTTCATGCCGGGGATTAAGGTTGTTGATGTAATACAGCGCTTAGTGCCTATTTTACAAAATAACATTGGCTACGTAGGTGTAGAATGGTAGATATAGCGTGACCGACAATATTAAACAAAAAGGTAAAGCCAAGTTCGATCGCATGCGCATTAAGATCGAACCCACTACTGAATTTATTCCAAAGCCTGACTGGTTACGCATCAAAGCCCCCAGCGATCCAAAAGTTGTTGCCTTAAAAAAACTATTACGTGAACATAAACTGCACTCAGTATGTGAAGAAGCATCCTGTCCTAATTTAAGCGAATGCTTTAGTCATGGCACGGCAACGTTTATGATCATGGGTGACAAATGTACCCGACGCTGCGCGTTTTGCGATGTTGCGCACGGCAGGCCTGATCCACTCGATGTAAACGAGCCAATTAATCTTGCTACTGCACTTGGCAAAATGGGCTTAAAGTACATTGTTATAACATCAGTTGATCGCGATGATTTAAAAGATGGCGGTGCGGAGCATTTTGCACAATGTATTCAAGCAGTACGTGATCACTGCCCAGGCGTGAAAGTTGAAGTTTTAGTGCCGGATTTTCGCGGTAGGATGGAAATTGCCTTAGATAAAATCAGTGTAAGCTTGCCTGATGTTTTTAATCACAACGTTGAAACGGTGGAGCGCTTATATAAAGCAGTGCGTCCTGGTTCAGATTATAAGTGGTCGTTAGAATTAATTAAAAACTTTAAACAACGTTTTCCGCATATTCCTACCAAATCTGGTTTGATGTTAGGCTTAGGCGAAACTGATGCAGAAATTCGTGCCTCGATCCGTGATTTACGCGAATATGATTGTGACATGCTTACTTTAGGCCAATACTTACAGCCTAGTCGTTATCATGCACCAGTTGATCGTTATGTGCATCCAGATGAATTTGCGGCATTGGCAGAATATGCTAAAGAATTAGGTTTTATAAATGTTGCTAGTGGTCCATTAGTACGTTCATCGTATCACGCCGATCTACAAGCGGCAGGAGTTACGGAATTATGATCAACAAATTGCCAGCAGGTTTTGGTTATTTGCAAGATCCGCGCATAATTGTGTACCTGGCATATCATACGCATGATAATTTCTTAGGCAGGCCGGTTGCTGGTTACAAGCAACCAGTTTGTATAGCTACGGATAGATTACTTGCCGGCATCAGTCGTGTGCAAGATGATCTGGATGCTTTAGGACAAGGGCTAGTGTTAAAAGTTTTTGATGCATATCGACCGCAAACAGCAGTTAATGACTTTGAAAAGTGGTCGTATGATGCCAATGATACTAAAAATAAAGCTAAATACTATCCAAATTTAACTAAACGCGACTTATTTGCGCAAGGTTTACTTTTAGTGCGATCCGTACATTCGCGCGGCAGTGCAGTTGATTTAACGATTGTAAAAAAAGATCCGCATAATAGTGCCAAGCACGTAGAATTAGACATGGGTACGATCTTTGATTTTTTTGGCGATGAAACGCAAACTGATTACCCGGGCATTTCATCTACAGCAAGATCAAACCGGCAATTACTACGTTCAGCAATGGAAAAGCACGGCTTTAAGAATTACGCCAAGGAATGGTGGCACTATAACGTAGTGCAAGAGCAGTTCCCGGATACATATTTTGATTTTGCGATAGAGTGATTAGCCGCTTTTCTTTGTGGCTTTGGCAGCTAAGGCATTTTCTTGCTCTATAACTTTCACGGCGGTTGCTTCTTGTTCATGGATCATGAGTGTTTGAATAGCAGCTTTTGCTGCTGGATCTATGCTGCTAGTATAGAAATCTTTTAGCCCCACAAATTCTAACGCATTTTTAAGTTCAATGCAGCGTTTTAAAGCAGTAGGTTCTTTATAGTGCTGATTGATATAATCTAACGCTAGCGCGCAACACTCTACGCGACGGTTTTGCAGCAATTCATGGTTACGCATGAACTTGGCTAAATCAGCTGCAGAATATTGGTATAAAGAATTTACATAAGAGTTATACATGTCTGAAACGGAACTGGCTAGGCCACCTAAATTTGCCGTATTGGCTTTGCCATCTTTTTGGTAAGCGCTTAGTACTAACAAAATACCTTGTATAACTGCGCGTGGATTAACAAATATACAATTATCTATAGGATTAAAAGTTTGTTTCAAGGTGTAAATAGGTTTTAACTCAACAATGTTTCCGATTAAGTCTAAAATGACTTCTGGAGCAGTGGCATTACCCAAGCCGCGAATAAACGTATCAACCATTTCTTCGTTAGCACCATCTGGATTCGTGATATTGAAGATCTTGGTTCCAGCGTCTGGATTGCCACCAATACCTAAATTACTGAATACTAATGTAGTGCCAATAAATGCGACTGCTATGGAATTACCGGCCCAGCCGCCAAACAATACCACTGGCTCTCTACTATTACTTTTAATGTTAGCAATGATCTGTTTGCTAAGCGTTTTTGCTGCATCAGCTACAGTCGGCAAATTAGCGTAATATTGGCAAATTTCATTGGATTTATTATAAGCTGCAGAAACCTTTGCAAATAAATCATGCAGTTGTGCTGCGCTTTCGGTCTCTTCAGTATAAATTTTTAAATGTGCAGCTAGGATCTCAATAGAAGGGCTTAAAAATCCATAATGTGATGGTAAACCATTAAAATATGCAAGTGTATCTAATACTTGACCGAAATGTCGAATTGGTGGATTTAATACTTCATGATAACGCAAGTGTTGTTGCGGTTCTCCACTAACATAGCTGTTTAGATATTCTAAATATTCACGCACCCAGGATAAATCATATTCAGATTTGGCAGATAGAATTTTTTGCATTATATT
>DATIHV010000147.1:0-1547 GCA_035480295.1 Gammaproteobacteria bacterium | reverse complement strand
CTCGATCGTAACAATAGTATTACATGACAAATTTGTCACCACACGTCATGCCAACCTAGCAACGAACGCCATACTTAAACCAGTCAAAGTCTTTCAAATCGGTTTCAGCAAATGCGGCACTTCTACATTGGCTGATTTTTTTAATCGTAATGGCGTGCCAGCTGTGCATCACGATTTTGGTCACTTGGCCACTAGTATATTTCGCAACGCAAAAGAGGGATTACCATTGCTTGCACCACAATATGCACAATACAGCGCATTCACCGATATGGAACGCATGTACGAAGATCCACCGCTAAACGTTGGCATGTCTTTGTTTAAGGAATTAGACAAACAATATCCAGGATCTAAATTTATTTTAAATACCCGCAATAAACAAGCTTGGTTCCAAAGCCGCGCCAAACACCGCGTCGGCAATCAAAATGGCCCCACGCTACTAGAAATTAATATCAAAATTTTTAAGCTTTCTGCTGATGAAGTTTTAGCCAAATGGAGCCGCGAATGGGATGATCACCACCAGAGAGTACAAGAATATTTTAAAGATCGACCAGAGGATTTATTGATCTTTGACATAGATCATGATTCACCTGAAAAATTAACCGCGTTTTTACGGAACTATTTTGTGCTCAATCCAAAACTCTACAAGCACAGTAACAAAACCGCAAAGAAGTCCGTTGCTGATGAAACAGTTGCACAAGTTGAGATTTTTAGTAAAACATATATGAAATTACGTGATTAAACCTTACGCGCCGTTGATCCGCCTATAGTATCTTCAAGCGTCACGCCAAGTTTAGTTAATTCAGCGCGGATCCGATCTGCTTCCGCCCAATTCTTATTCTGCCGAGCTAGGTTGCGCGCATTAATCAAATCCTGCACATGTTGATCTAAATTAGACAACGAAACTTTACCCAACACCTCGGCAGCATCACGCTGCAACAAGCCTAAAATGCCGCCTAATTGTTTTAACAATGCCACTAGGCCAGCGGCTGCCTGTTGATCTTGTGTCTTATTAATTTCACGAGCTAGATCAAACAACGCGGCTAATGCTTCAGGGGTATTAAAATCGTCGTTCATAGAGTCCGTAAAGCGTCTCTCAAATTCAGTATTTTGTGAGGCAGGTGCGCTGACTTTTACGCTATTGATTGCAGTATACAAACGCTCTAATGGTTGCTTGGTTTGTTGTACTAGCTCTAGGGAGTATTCTAACGGATTACGGTAATGAGCAGAAATCATAAAATAACGTAATTCTTCGGCAGTTGCGTTGCGCAACAACTCTCTGATCGTAATAAAGTTATTTAAGGATTTGGACATCTTTTCTTTGCTAATTTGCAAAAATCCGACGTGTAACCAATTGTGCACAAATTCTTTGCCCGTTGCAGCTTCAGATTGTGCGCACTCGTTTTCATGATGCGGGAATATTAAGTCAAAACCACCACCGTGCAAGTCAAAAGTTTCGCCCAACAAATCCATTGCCATTGCGGAACATTCTAAATGCCAACCTGGTCTACCTGGACCCCATGGTGAGTCCCACTGTGGTTCCCCTGGCT
>DATIHV010000146.1:0-4605 GCA_035480295.1 Gammaproteobacteria bacterium | reverse complement strand
TTTCCAGATATTTATAGCCTAGTGAATGAGCTTGAGCAGCTGCAATCAGTTGCGGATCTTACGACAAAGCTAATAGCAGTTAACAAGGAATTGGTCAACATAATTGACAACATGTCACCACATGCTGCAAATAATAAGTTTTATTATCTTATTCATTTTTTAACGTATACTAGATTTGCCGAAAAAATAGCTTGCGAACCGGGGTTAGGCCTGAAGTTCGTAAAGAGATGGCAATTAAGTTTAGAGAAGCAGCCCAGAACTGTACCCACAGGCCTACTAATGGCTGACGAACTTATAGATGGAGATGGAGAAATCATACCGGTTGCAGTCGCTTTTCAAGAATTTTACTACATGGTATCACGCTTGTACTTTAAATTTATTAAAGTAGATCATTTTGAACCATTTACCCACCACGTTGAACCAAACAACCCATGGTCTGATAACTTTTTATTTAAATACTTGCGCAACAAAGATGATTATTCTTTAAAAGCTGTAGAGCAAATGGCGAACAATTTAAACTTTGAAGATCTTTATGGTAAAGTGGCATATAGCATTTACGGTCTTGCATGCTCGACGCGAAATGCCACAAAAAGGGAGGAGATAAAAGATCGCATACAAGCTAAAACCCAACAGGCACTTTATGCGTTTCTATTACAGAATGGTTTTCGTCAAGAATCTGACATGCAATTCAGTTACTCTATGCAGCAAGCATTTACGAGTAACGATTTAAATGGCAAAAATGCAGCCGGCCATACACCTTTGACGTTGGCCATATCTCAAGAAAATACTACCATAGCATTAGCGCTTTTAGTCCATAACGCGCACACTGGCATTCGGGGCCCGAACAATGAACTGCCAATAGAATTGGCATACAAGCATAAGCTATACCAGGTCGCTAATGATATTGCTATTAGTAATGATGTTAATGACGAATTTTTCTCATCCCCTCAATTTACTACTTCAAGTGGAAGCTTACAGCTAATGTAAGGCGGCATCGAGGCACTCATTATATTATACTTAATAGGTATAATAACAAGAAAAATGCCAATAATATGAATGGTACTAGAACTCCGCGCAATCACGTCTATCTAAAGCTGCTGCTGTATTTTTTGAGCAGTAGTGTACTGTTGTCGTTAGTTGCAAGCTATTTCATCAGTTTTAGAAAAATCGATTTTTTTGATTCATTTATCATTGCATTTTTTGGCTTAGTTGCGTGTTTCTTATGCATTTTCATGTTAGGCAAATTTATCCTGCTCATCCCTTACTCTAAACTTGCAGACTCACAAAAGGATCTGTCAGAAAGCAAGGGTAAACTTACGGCCGTGCTGAACACTATCGTCGACGCAATTATTACAACAGACGACAAAGGATATATCCAAGATGTAAACCCAGCCGCTGAGCGTATGTTTGGTTATACGGAAGATGAATTAATTGGCAAGCGTGTTACGATGCTTACCCCAGACGATGCTACTGTTTTAAATAAAAACATTGACAACAAAATTAAAGAATTAACAGGAATACGCAAAAACGGCGAACGTTTTCCTTTAGAGCTTGGCTTAAGCAGTGCTATTTTTGAAGATCACATATTTTTTGTGGGTATTGTACGTGATATATCTGATCGCAAATTAGCGGACGCAGCTATGGCAAATTACGCCCGTGACATGCAAGACATGAATCAAGCTTTAAGTGCGGCAAAACATGAAGCTGAAGCTGCGACGCGCATTAAGTCCGAATTTATCGCTTCTATAAGCCATGAAATACGCACTCCGATGAATGGCATCATAGGTATGACCGAACTAATCATGGATTCAGATCTAAACGAAACGCAGGAACATTACGCCACGACCATTATGCACTGCACGGAATCATTGCTTGCAATTATCAACGACGTACTTGATCTTTCTAAAATTGAAGCCGGCAAATTAACGCTGGAAGCGATCCCGTTTAATTTGCGCGAATTATGCGAAGAAGTTGTAGAAATGCTATCGATTAATTGCTTTGAAAAAGGCATAGAAATCTACATAGACTATCAAAATGATGCTGACAACAACGTCATAGGTGATCCGACTAGAATTAGGCAAATCATTCTTAATTTATTGACAAATGCGATCAAATTTACTGAAAAGGGCTCGGTGATGTTAAAGGTTTCTGGCTTCCAGCGCGTAGATCACAGGGTCAGTTATAAAATTTCTGTCGAAGATACCGGCATCGGCATAGAGGAATCGGCTAAGCCACTAATTTTTGCGAAATTTACACAAGCTGACACAAGTATTACTCGCAAGTTTGGTGGAACGGGCTTAGGGTTAACAATTTGCAAGCAATTAGCAGAAAAAATGCATGGCCATATCGGGTTTGATAGCGTTTACGGACATGGATCGACATTTTGGTTTACTGTAGAGTTACCGAGCACCGCACAAGAAGCGGTCGACGCACAAGACTTAAAGATAATCGCTAAAGCAAAGGTCCTAATACTTCTGTCCAATCCTATTGAAAGCAAAATTTTAAGTGAGATGCTTACTAGCTTTAATATGCAGCCGCTGATTGTAGATAAACTGCCAGAGAATATGAGCGATTATAAGATAGCTTTCATTGACTACGAATTCCGCGCCGATACTACAAGCACCACTCTTTGCAAAGATTGTCAATGCATTTTAGTATATCCATTGCCACTTGTTATCAATCGCGATCAATTATCAAAACAAGGATTCAATGGCTTTGTATCAAAACCGTTTAGAAAGCAAATTATTTTTAGAGTACTATTAAGCTTGATTGCGGGCAAACAGATCATTGACAATGCCAAGCAGCTTCAACAATCCGCGATCGATAGCCGCTTGCAAATGTTGGCTGGCAAATCCGTATTAGTAATTGAAGACAACAAAGTTAACGCTGAAATATGCAAAACTATGCTTGAAAAATATAAACTTAAAGTCGACATCGCCAGCAATGGAATTGAAGCCATCAATATGTTTTTCGATCATCCCTATAATTTGGTTTTTATGGATGTGCAAATGCCTAGCATGAGTGGTTACGAGGCAACCCAGCACTTTCGCGAGACAGAAGTAAAATTACAGAGATCAAGAGTGCCTATCATTGCCCTAACTGCAAATGTTGCTGCAGACTCCAAAGAAAAATGCTTAGCAGCCGACATGGATGACTTTTTAGTCAAGCCATTTCGCAAAGATGACCTCGCAAAATTGCTTGAAAAGTGGCTACAGTAAGTTTAATACTCAGCATTTTGTGGCGTACGTGGGAATGGTATTACATCACGCACGTTATTTAGCCCGGTGATGTAACTCAACAACCGCTCTAATCCTAAACCAAACCCACCATGCGGCACTGTGCCATATTTACGTAAATCTAAGTACCAACCATACGCGCTAGGATCAACGTTCATATCTTGTAAGCGTTTGGTCAGCACTTCAAAGCGTTCTTCTCGCTGACTGCCACCAATAATTTCACCTATGCCGGGCACCAAGATATCTAACGCGGCTACGGTTTTGCCATCCGGATTGACGCGCATATAAAAGCCCTTAATGTCTTTTGGATAATCGGTCACAATCACAGGCTTTTTACATAACACCTCGGTGATATAGCGTTCATGCTCCGACTGCAAATCTAAACCCCATTTTACCGGATATACGAACTGCTGCTTAGAATTTTCCAGCTGCTTAATAGCGTCTGTGTATGTCATACGCTCAAAATTAGATTCAATCACATTTTGTAAGCGCGCAATGCATTCTTTATCAATATATTCATTAAAAAATTGCATATCTTCTTCACATTGGATTAAGACTTGCTTAAATACATGCTTCAACATTTTTTCACAAAAATCGGCGATGTCGTCTAGATCGGCAAAAGCAATTTCAGGTTCGATCATCCAAAATTCCGCCAAATGTCGGCTCGTATTTGAATTTTCAGCGCGGAATGTTGGACCAAAAGTGTAGACTTTAGATAAAGCCATGCAATATGCTTCAACATTTAATTGCCCAGATACAGTCAAGAATGTTTCTTTACCAAAAAAATCTTCCGCATAGCTTTTATTGATTTTCAATTGATCTAATGTACTAACCCTAAACAGTTCCCCTGCCCCTTCACAGTCGCTTCCAGTGATAATGGGTGTGTGGATCCAGTAAAATCCATTGTCACGCATATAGTTTTGAATGATATTCGAAACAGCAGAACGCACCCGGGTCATTGCGGCAAGAGTATTAGTGCGTGGGCGTAAATGTAATACTTCGCGCAGAAATTCTAACGTGTGACGCTTAGGTTGAATTGGGTAATTTTGCGCATCTTCGATCATGCCAACGATTTCGATTGTATCAGCTTGCATTTCTACAGCTTGATCTTTGCCTTGCGATTCTATAATTGTTCCTTTGGCGAGAATTGCGCAACCGGATGTTAACGATAGAATTTCGCTGTCATAATTTTGCAACGTATTTGTAGCAACTACCTGTAAATTGCGCATACAACTGCCATCGTTTAATTGAATAAATGATAATCCAGCCTTTGAATCGCGCCGGGTTTTTACCCAACCTGCGACTATGCATGGACCTAACTGCTTGTTATCTAACACGGCTCTAATGGGCGTAATCTGTTTATTTATCA
>DATIHV010000145.1:0-4827 GCA_035480295.1 Gammaproteobacteria bacterium | reverse complement strand
TTATTAATTGTGTCAACAATGAGCTTGCCCTGAGAATTTTTTAATAACACATTCTCAATTTCTTTGGCTTGTGCTGCATTAGTTACAGTAAATTGCTTAATTTTTTCGTTATTATATTCGACTAATTTAGCGGTGAAAGATTTTTCATGCGCATTTAGATCTGCTTCTATAGTCCAATATTCTTCAGCTTTAAATGCTTCAATTTCTAACTCGCGCTCTACAATCATACGCAAAGCGGGGCTTTGCACGCGACCAGCAGATAAACCACGGCGTACTTTTTTCCATAACAATGGTGATAAATTAAATCCTACTAAGAAATCTAAAGCGCGACGCGCTTGTTGCGCATGCACTAAATCCATACTCAAACCGCGCGGATGTGCAACTGCTGCTTGTACCGCAGCTTTGGTGATTTCATAAAAAGCTACACGATGCACAATTTTGTCTTTTAACGCGCCGCGTTGTTGCAATAATTCATATAAATGCCAAGAGATGGCTTCGCCTTCGCGATCAGGGTCTGTTGCTAGATATAAGTTTTCCGCATTCTTTAATGCAGTAACAATAGCATCAACATGCTTCGCATTCTTTTCAATAAGTTGATAACGCATTGCAAAGTCATGTTGCGTGTCAACTGCACCTTCTTTAGGAACTAAATCGCGCACGTGCCCATAAGAAGCCAAGATTACAAAATCTTTGCCTAAATATTTATTGAGAGTCTTAGCTTTAGCAGGAGACTCTACAACTACTAAATTCATTGCCATATAAAATTAGTCCAGCTTTCGCGCGTACCCACCGGGCACAGCAGTTATGACGCCTTGTAACTCCAACTCTAGAAGCATTGCACCAACTGCACTGCTCGCAAGACCTGTATTTTCAACTATCACATCTACACAAGTTGAATCATAGTCTATAAACTGCAAAAGCTGCTGTTGTTTAACAGACAGGGCCTTTTTACCCATACCAGATTTTGCATTGCACGCATATTTATCACGAATAGCACTGTTCAACAAGGCTCCCAACTCTTCTAAGATATCATCTAGATTCTCAACTAACTTAGCGCCTTGCTTAATTAATTGGTTACAGCCACGCGATTTGCCTTGGTTAATCATACCCGGGATTGCGAAAACCTCCCTTCCTTGATCTATAGCACAGCGTGCTGTAATCAACGAACCACTGTTCAATGCTGCTTCTACAACTAGCACCCCCATAGCTAACCCGCTGATCAGCCTGTTTCGCGATGGGAAGTACTGTGGTAATGGTATAATACCAAATGAATATTCAGAAACCAAACATCCATTCGCTATAATTTGTTCACTTAGACCCTTATGCTGAGGTGGATACACAATATCCATGCCATGAGCAAGCACCGCTATGGTTTTACCATTTACCGCACGCAAGGCGCCACGATGGCTCGCCCCATCGATGCCTAAAGCAAGGCCACTGGTTACAACTATACCTACATTAGCTAGCTGCTGCGCAAAATGCTCAGCTTGCCGCATACCATATGTACTGCAATTACGACTACCAACCATTGCTACTTGCGGTTTGCTTAAATGCGTAACATCACCTTGCACATAGAGTAGTGGCGGCGGATCAGCAATATTTTTTAGTTGTGCTGGATAATCGACATCGTCCAATGTAATGATCGATGCATCGACTGTTGTTTGGAGCCACGCCAAATCTTTATTTACCGCGATCCAATCTGGTTTTAAATTTTTAGGAAGTTCATTTAAGCCTGGATCAAATTGCAAATACTGTTGAAATTTTTTTGGCCCAATGCCAAAACAATGATATAAGGCCAACCAATTTTCTAGATTGCGATGATTTCTTTTAGGCATCAAGATCGTGCTGCGTTACGCCAACCACATATTTTGGCAATATAAGTCGATCTGAATACGTAATAATGGCTAAGCTTATTTTTTCACCGACTTTGTATACAAGCACTTCACCTATTTTATCGATGGGAAACGTGACGCTCTTACGCGCATTGCGATCTAGCACGGTTCGTGATTCTTCCAATATATTTAAAACATTGCCTTTTTTTAAGCCATCGCGTCGTCCCAAACTAATAACAACTGGTGTAAAATTGCCTCCACCAAATCGATCTCCCTCCATAGCTAAAATATAGCCAGACATTGGTTTACTTGGATACTTCACTTCAAGTATGGAAGGCAAATCAATGCCTACTAATGGTACAAGGCGCGTATTAATTTGCATGTCCATAAGTGAATTGGTGATCAACACCGTTTGTGGCTCACCAAATTTTTGCACAACCGCTGTACCAATAACGAATGCTTCCACTCCTAGCTGTTCACCACTGATCGGGTGTTTCAAAATACGCCCTGCGGTTAATAGGCTAAATTCGGCAACATCATTTTTTATGCTCAAACCTTCGGTATATGCAATTGCGCCTTCGGCCGCCATATTGAGGCTATTATCAAACCCTACTATGTAAGGTAAATTTTCATAATCATCTGTGGTATCAAAAATTAATACGTTTTGCAGATACATTGCCAATTGATCAACATGAACTTTATATAATGATGCGCTTAATGGCTCAATTCGTATTTGTGGATAAAGCTCAACCGTACCCACTTCAGGTAAATAGTGGAACGAGTCAGCCAGGGCGACGGGTGCTAAGCATGTGCTAAGCAAGCTTACGATCAACATGCGACCTAATATAACTTGTAGCTGCATCATGACATTCCTACGCATCTGCACGAATCAAAAATCCCGCGTCTATCTTTAAGGTATATATATAGAATAGTGGAATTATTTGGTATCATTATTTTTCTGATTTCGAGGTATTTATGGCAATATTACCAATATTAAAGTTTCCGGACCCTAGATTAAAGTTAGTCGCCGAACCAGTTGCTAGCTTTGACGACTCTCTGCTTAAAATGTGTACTGACTTGCAAGAAACTATGTACAAATTTGATGGTATAGGTTTGGCTGCCACGCAATGTAATATTCAACAGCGGATTGTAATCATCGATATTTCGGATTCATTCGATCAACCCATGCAACTGATAAATCCCGTCATCACACAAAAAGATGGCTCCGTTACACGCGAAGAAGGTTGTATATCGTTTCCAGGAATATACGCCAAAGTAACCCGCAGTGCTGAAGTTACAGTTGAATATTTTGATTTGCAAGGCAAAGCACAACAATTACAAGCCGATGGTTTGCTTGCGGTGTGTATACAACATGAAATTGATCATTTAGATGGAATAACATTTTTTGATCATCTTTCAACATTAAAACAAAAATTAATCCGCAGCAAGCTTGAAAAACAACGCGATAAAATATCTTGAAAATAATTTTTGCCGGTACCCCCGAAATATCTGCGAATGTGCTGCAAGCATTACTTGCAGCAAAATTTAATATCATCGCATGCTTAACCCAACCAGACCGTCCACAAGGAAGGGGGTTAAAGCTTACTCCTAGTGCGGTTAAAACGTTAGCATTACAAAATAATATTCCTGTGCTGCAACCAGCAAGTTTAAAAGTGCAAGATGCGCAGCAACAATTAAAAAGTCTGCAGCCTGATTTAATGATTGTATTGGCGTATGGCTTGATTTTGCCGCAAGCTGTGCTGGATATTCCTAAATTTGGTTGTATTAATATACATGCTTCTATTTTACCCCGTTGGCGTGGTGCAGCCCCGATTCAACATGCTATTTTGGCTGGTGATGCCGAAACTGGTATTACTATAATGCAAATGGACGCTGGGTTGGATACTGGTGACATGTTGGCTAAATACCCGTGCGCTATTACTGCAAAAGATACTAGCGCATCGTTATTGCAAAAATTAACTGCGCTTGCGCAAACTGCAATCGTCGACAGTTTAAATAAACTACAGAATAAATCATTGCAACCGATTAAACAGGATGATGCGCTTGCTACTTATGCACATAAAATTAATAAACAAGATGCGCAAATAAATTGGCAGCAATCTGCAGTTGAAATTGATCGCATGATTCGCGCGTATAATCCATGGCCAGTGGCGTTTGCGCATTTAGGCGAAATTACGCTCCGTGTATGGAGCGCAGAAACTGCAGATGAAAACGCTTTTAAAAACACCGCCCCCGGCACGATCGTCAATTTAGACAAACAAAGCATAGCGGTATGTACAGGCAATGGTGTAATAAAGTTATTAATGCTGCAACTCCCAGGCAAAAAACAACTGCCTGCCAATGAAATTTGCCATGCACACCCTGAATTAAAAGTTGGTGCTGTTTTTACTTAAATCTTATATTTTTTAATGTGAAGCTTAAATTACAACAATAGGTACAATACAATGCTACGTAGACGCTTAGAATCCACTGCTCCTGCCACAAATTTGCAAAGCACAGAACACACTAAACGCGCGCGGGTAACAACTACTACAAGTAGTACTGTCGCCCAAGCATATGCTCTAACTGTAGCTCAACAAATATCTCAGATGCCAAGTTTAGATGCCGCAACCAGCAGCAGTTCAAGCAACGCTTCCAATACATCTATTGCATCTACATCGCCATCGACAGAGGATTGGTTAGATGAACGAAAGAAAATTTTGCCTCCAGAATATGGCTTAACAATAGATGATTTGAACAAGATTAGGCAGAATGCCATTCATGAGATAAATCGTTTTAAAGAGATATTTGACGAATTAAATCAAACAAGACTGTATGAGTTAATCACACATAATGAGCCTCGTTTAAAACATGCAATTGCAGAATGGCGCGCTGCCACAGCAAAATTTTCTTTCGTTCATCTAACCAATCCTCTGTCGATGGCGATGTAGATGCAATAGATGTATTGGAAGCGTTGCTTGAACTGCTGCTGGTT
>DATIHV010000144.1:0-10123 GCA_035480295.1 Gammaproteobacteria bacterium | reverse complement strand
ATGCCCAGCTGTTGTATCAGAACGTCCTGCTGCGGAGCCACAAAATGTGTTTTTACCAAATTTGTCATCATGGAAACGAAACTAATACCGTTCTTGTTTTCAAAGGAATCGTCCTCTCCGACTGTGTGAACATGTGCTAATTGGTAAATAACGCGAAGCAGTAGATCATATTTATTATCCATTTCAGTGAAAAGACCAGCAAATACTGAAAAATTTTCCTCAAGAATTTTAATTGCTTTACGCGTTGGTATAGCCTTAATAAATGTCATCAAGAAATCTGTTGCTACTGCGGAATTAAATTCGTCTCTAAGTGCTCTAGTAGAGGCAATAATTAAATAGAAGTTAAAACTTCTAATTTCAACAAGTAATGCAAGTTGCGCAAACATATCATTAAGTTTGGGGTGATAGCATTTGCTATTACGACGGTGATATTTGTTTGCAACAAATTGCGAAAACATATGTAAATTATCTTTGTAATCACTTTTGATGTGCGTGCTATACCTATCAATTAGACTTAATAAAAAGCTTGGGGTTATTAGTATGTTTGTAGAATAGACCTCGTCTATCTCTTTACTATCACGATCGGGTTGAAAATATTCATTTGCCGAACGTTCTAAACATTCTATAAGCATGGGTGAGATCTTATCGCGCAATACCGAGGCTAAAGCTTTAGTAGTGCATGTTTCTAAGGCGATATGTAACAATTGTCGAACATGGCCACTATAGTCACGCATAGATAACTCGTGCAAACACCAGTCCTTTACAGGGTTAATTGTTTTTTGTGGATAATTTCTGGCCAAAAGAAGCAAATTCAGTAGGAATAACCCACTGTATGGCTGTACTCTGAATACAGGTAATATTTTGCTTGCAACCGCAGGTATTTTGTCATGATTTGTGGTAACGAAGATCTGTGCGGCTAGCCGTGAAAAAAACTGCCTATCGCTAATATCAATGCGGCGATAATATCTATTTAGGCCATTTTTGTTATGTATTCTTCTTGCCGTAATAATAGGTTCCAGATCTTCGCGTTGTAATGACTGGACCGAAGTCGCAAGCGCGATTATGTGTGGTTCTTCTGAGTCCAATGCTATCGAAACTAAATCGTGGTTGTACTCTGCCATGCCTTTGGGTAAACAAACTTCTCCAGTAACTATCTGTTTAAACAAATGTTGTCCATGCTTTATATGTGTTACTAAAGATTTTGGCGTAAAACCATCAAACACATTTGGTTGCGCAAGTACAACCGGTGTGTACCCCATATCAAACAACATTTCATTTAACAGCAATCCTACCAATGTTCTGTTGTTACAATCTGGGAAGGCATGCAATGCCATCATGTCTTGGATAAATTCAGCAAGATAAAGTAAACGTTCGTCCTCAGTTTTGGCTAGATTAAGATCTTGCACGACACGTAAACATAGTTTTGATACTATTATGGGAATTTCATGTTGTTGAGCGATGCATAAAATCGTATTCAGATCTTTAGTAAATGGTTCCAAACTATAATATTTTTCGATTTTACTTGTTGTACCTTCAATAATCGGTCCACGAACATGATCTCTTCTGTAAAGATACTCATGGCCAGCAGCCGAGCCATTAGCTTTTGATCGCTTACGATCTTCAACATAAAAACCAAACCAACTTCTTGTAGTGCGATATGCGCCAGGATGTATGTGTTTTATGCACGAAACTTCATGGCGATTAACATGTATAAAAACCACATTCTCTGTGCATAAGATGTGATATTTGCGAAATTTTTCCTGCAATTTTTTGGCAAGCGCAATTTGTGCAGCTTCTGTATTGGCTTGTAAAATATTGAAACGCTCGTTGCTGGTTGCTGTTGTTAGCAAATACAGAAATGCTTTAGCCATTGCACCTATACAGCCAGGTTCGCGCCCTTCAAAATCAATTATGCCTGGTAAACCATCTTGTTCTATATAAGCGTGATCTATACCAATGAGCAACCAGAAGATTTGCGGATCTGATATGTCATTTCCTGTATATTTTGTTAGTAGTTCTCTAATAGCTTTCATGTCGTTTACTAATAAGGAGTGCCCAAAAAACGACCTAGATTTCAACACATCTTTACATGCGATTCAACCAGAGAATTAATTTTTATTAAGTAGTTAAACAACTTGCGATTTAGATTAGGAGTGGCTACACTTGTGTTAGGAGGAGAACCAACTATGAACACAAGTATATCCTGCGAAGCCATCAATAGAGTTTGTTGTTGCTTCAACATGCGTAAAGTTACCCGCGCTGTAACGCAATATTTTGATCGCTATTTAGAGCCTGCAGGGATACGCGCCACTCAATTTACACTTTTAGCCGCTCTGTTCTCCACCAAAGGCAAAACTTTGACCGAGATCGCTGAGAGTTTGGTGATGGATCGTACAACCCTTACCCGTAACCTAAAGCCGTTAGAAAAAATGGGGTTGATCGCCACAGTCCAAACGCTAGATAAACGCTCTAAAGCCTATGTGCTAACCCCACAAGGCGAACAAACAGTAGAACGTTGTGTACCGTTGTGGCAGCAAGCGCAGAATAGTGTTGTGAATTCTCTAGGTGAAGAAACCTATAAGGATGTTGTAAGTAAATTGACACGCATGTTAAGTATTACTAGTAACCACAAAGAGCGTAAATAACCCGATAGAAAATACCCACGATACAAAGATCCCCAACAACGCGTGAGCGTTATTGGGGATTAGTTTTTATGCCATTTTAGCTGCCGGTCTTGGTTTGTGCTCTTCGTGCTTTGTCTCTTTTGTTGTTGCAGCAGTGGCATTAGCATTTAACTTGCCAGATGCTTCTGCTTTCTTTGCATTCCAAGCGAACGCCATTGCGGGTGTGATGCCATTAACAAAAGTGCCAGCAGGACCAACCGTTGCTATTGTGTCACTTTTCATCTGTTTTTTTACTTGCAGTGGCGTGTGATCAGGATAAAGTTGCGTATATACGACCCTACGCAATGTGCCAACCGGTGCTGCAAATGATGTACCGCAACCAATGCTAATCTTATTAGTAAACGGATCTGTTAACTCGTAGCAACCTTGATAATGCCCATCAACGCACATTGCCTTGGGTGTTGCATAATTACTGTACGTAGCTAAATCTTGGCCAGTTTTGTATCCTACTGGATCGCCATGTTTACTTAAAGCGCCGATGCTTTGCAGCGCTGAATTACTGGCTGCACATGCGGGACTACTTTCCATACATACTTGTCCTGAATTACCGGAGGCAACTACCACGCCGATTCCATGATGCGCTAATTTAGCAAACAATTTATTTAAAATCGGGCTTTGTGGTCCGCCACCTGAAAAATTAACTACTAGTTTACGATTTTTGCCTTCACCCTTTTGATACTGTAGTATGGCATGCGCCGCACTTGCGATTGTGCTGGTTGCAGCGCTACCATTGCAATCAAATACAGCAAAATTTTTAAATTGTAGATCTGTTTTATTCGGATCAAATCCTTGCGCAATAATTTCAGCAACATTAGTGCCATGTGCCTCACAAGGTGTATCGCCCACAAAACTTTTTACAACCTTTGTTTTGTATGCGGATAATTGCGGGGCATTAGTTACGATCAATGTATCTAGCACTGCGACATCTATGCCTTGGACACTACCTGTATATTTTGGAATATCTACCAATATACCTGGTGTCGCAGTATTTGCAATGTTTGTGGCATTCTGCGCAATGATGGGTTTTTCATGATAACGTTTTGGCGGTACTGTAAAAACACCTTCTAATTCAAGATTATCGCCGCTGGCCTGTACTATTTTGCCTAAATGTTCGGCTTGTTCATCTGTCAATGAGAGGGTTGTAAAATCATGTTGATCATCAAACGAATAAGTAACTGGTTGTGCCTTGACTTCCGAGTAGTCAAGTATGTTATCAAGGTAATTGGTTCCCTTGCTGCTTAGTAGGTTGTAGCGTTTTGTCTGTTCGATACCGGGTTTTTTAAAAAAAGAACTAACTGAAGTTTGTATGTCGGATAAAATTGCCATATACAGGATCCCTTAAGTGACGAAAAAATTTTACACTTTTATTATAGAAAGCTGCACCTCCTGGAGGTGCACGCTTTAGCTGAAATACTTTGTGTTTTATCTGATAAAGTATTGCGAGATTAGAGCCATAATTAAAGCTGCTAAATTAACTTGGCCGCGGTTTATTACTAGTAACGTTTGTGCTGCAAAATGTTGCGGTTTCTAAAACAGGAATTAATCCATCTTTAACTAGTGGTGGATAATATGCAGGGCCGCTTTTAGTAATAGTTACGGTATGATTTTTGAACGCTTGTACCACGTCTGCTGCTGTTGCATTCGGGTTGTCATTCCACCAACGTAAAGTCCACGCTACGGCTTGTGGGACCGCAAAAGACGTGCCTTTTTCAGGTTTATTAAATTGTTTTATCGTGAACTGGCCGGGTAGATATGCATTTACACAATCACCAAATGGCGAAGTTGGCACAACATCACTCCAGTTAGTAAAATATGGGCAACGATCCCCGGGTGCCATTGTTGCGCCAATTTGCAGTACTCCCGGTACATTCCATGGCGGGATGTTCTTATTGCATATATTCGCACCATTATTGCCGGCGGAGACTCCGACCATTACGCCGGCTTTAAGCAGTTCTTGTACGGTGGCAGTTTCTGCTGGGTTTGGTATGCCGCCGCTTACAGCAAAAAACATAGCAACTTTTTTTGTGGGGTTAGATTTTGCGTAATCTAGTATATCTAATAATGCTTGAGTGATATTTTCGGTGGTACCATGTCCGCCACAATTGAACACCGGTATATTCACGGCTTGTAATTTAACATCGCCAAGTACTTGTTTAAAAACGGAATACGTATAACTAGAATGCGGATTACACGGCTTATCTGATCCGGAATAATTGTTACCTATACTGAGATTGCACCCTGGAAAGTTTTTCAGATTTACTAATGAATCCGGGAAAAAAACTATGAATTGTTCGCCCATAGTAATTTTGGGACAAGTAGGAGCAGCACTCGGGTATTTGCTTGCATTTATCTGTTTGATAGTGACGTCAGTTGGATCAAATTCATCCGTCAACGGATCTTTTATTTTTCGTTCAGTATTAATATGAATACTGCCATTAACTTTAACTAACGCATTTTTTAAATCTTGCGCTTGTGGTGATGTTAAATCTACAAAGCTAATGTTAATGGTGTCATTTAATTTTCTAGTTATCAAATGGGGCGCTTGTTTGAGATGAGGTAATGATGCATTCTGTGGGTACACTACTATATAGCGTTGGGTTTGATTCGGATTTACTGTAAGCTGATGGGTGCCAGCATTTTTTCCTTGAGATGATAATAAAAGTGACTTTTCTGGCGTGCTCATAGTTACCTCCATGTAAAAACAACATCCTTCGAGTACTGTAACAAAAATGGGCAGGCGAAATCTGTCAGGCATTTCTGTTTAATGCCAGTAAAGAATCTATTCGATGTGTAAGCTATGGTGCTGCCAAGTTGTAAGCTTACGTGCATTTTGTATTTGGAATAGTTGCCAACTTAGCAAAATTACTGTAACTACTTCCAGTTATTGGGGATTATGTGCCATACTATTTGCAGATATATTTGATCACAAATGATTTCATTTTATTGATCCATGAATAGGAGAATCCAAATGGATGAGCACAAACAAAAGGCCCTTAGCGCCGCACTATCACAAATAGAACGTCAATTTGGTAAGGGCTCTATCATGCGTATGGGAGATAACACGGTACCTGATATTGCAGCTATTTCTACTGGCTCGCTAGGCTTAGATATAGCATTAGGTATTGGTGGGTTTCCAAAAGGGCGCGTTGTAGAGATCTACGGTCCAGAATCTTCAGGTAAAACAACTTTAACTTTACAAGTCGTTGCAGAATGTCAAAAAGCTGGAGGCACAGCCGCGTTTGTGGATGCAGAGCACGCTTTAGATTTAAGCTATGCGGAAAAGTTAGGCGTTAAGATTGATGAATTGCTAGTATCACAACCAGATACTGGCGAACAAGCCTTAGAAATTACGGATATGTTAGTTCGCTCCGCAGCCGTTGATGTGGTGATAGTGGACTCTGTAGCGGCATTAACACCTAAAGCTGAAATTGAAGGTGAAATGGGTGATCATCATATGGGCTTACAAGCGCGTTTGATGTCACAAGCCTTGCGTAAATTAACTGCAAATATCAAGCGTTCTAACACTCTAGTGATATTTATCAACCAAATTCGCATGAAAATTGGGGTAATGTTTGGTAGCCCAGAAACCACTACCGGTGGTAACGCTCTCAAATTCTATGCCTCTGTGCGCTTAGATATTCGTCGTACCGGTGCAATTAAGCGTGGTGAAGAGGTTATAGGCAGTGAAACAAGAGTTAAAGTTGTAAAAAACAAGGTTGCGCCACCATTCAGACAAGCTGACTTTGAAATTCTATATGGCGAGGGTATTAGCCGTTTAGGTGAAGTTATAGATTTAGGTGTTACTTGTAATTTAATTGATAAAGCTGGTGCTTGGTATTCTTACAATGGTACCAAAATTGGTCAAGGTAAAGAAAATGCACGACAATATTTACAAGAAAACCCACAAATTGCAGCAGAAGTAGAAGCTAAAATTAGACAGCAACTATTATTACCGCGTAATGCAGTAGTGACAGAGCAAGCAGAACCTGTTGATGCTGTCGAACAATTAGAAGAAATGATGGATCTTGAGGTTTAATTTCTTTAAACAACTTCGATGGTCTAGGTTGGCAGATATCAAAACGAAAATAATTAATTTTGATATCAAGCCAGCCAAGTCTGATCTTGCCGAACGATTGGTTGCAATAGATAAAGCTGTTGAAGCTGGCGATTATCCGCTTGCAGAAAAATTATTACTTAAAGTTGTAGCGCGTTACAGATCTAATGTTGACGCATTGATTCGTCTTGCAGACGTGTATGGGGAGCAAGGTAAAAGTAGAGAAGCTGTAACGTTACTGCAATACGCTGTCAAGCAGCATCCAACTCATTACGACTTACATAGGATGTTGGGATATTCGTTAAGACACCAAGGCAAGGTCCGAGCCGCATCCAAAGTATATAAAAGATTGTTAGAGATCCGTGCAGATGAGAGCGTAGCATATTTTTGTGATGTTTTATTGAAAAAAAATGTGCCTTGTCCTCCGTCGGGTTACATTACGGAATTATTTAATGGCTATGCAGAATTATTTGAAGCGCATTTGGTGGGCATATTAGGATATCAAGCACCTAAAAAACTAGCCTCGTACTTAAGTAAGATATTTCCGGTAGATAAGTCTTTTGCTACCGTACTGGATTTAGGATGTGGAACAGGCCTACTTGGTGAGGAATTACTGCAATATTTTAAAATTAACCATTTGGCTGGAGTTGATTTATCAAAAGGCATGTTGGAGCAGTGTAGCGCCAAGAAAATTTACCACGCCTTGCATAACCAGAGCCTAATTGAGTATTTGCAACAAACTACAGCTGAAATTGAGCTGATTGTAAGTACCGATACGTTAATTTACATAGGCGATTTAGAGGCGGTAATCGCAAATAGCTATAGATTATTGGCTCCAGGCGGTATTTTAGCGTTCACGGTTGAGAAGGGCTGGTGGGGCACATATAAACTTACAACCACTGGTCGCTACAAACATTCCATGCGTTATTTAAAATCCCTATACAAACGGTATCTTTTTAGTAAAATGTTTAGCCAAACCATTGATTTACGAGAAGAAGTAGGCAAAATGGTACCTGGATACTTAGTTTTGTTACAAAAATAGGTTGGATAAATGAATACCGCAGAATTACGCACCGCGTTTTTAAATTATTTCCATGCGCTTGGGCATACTGTAGTGCCGAGCTCATCGCTAGTACCCACCAATGATCCTACCCTATTGTTTACCAATGCGGGTATGAATCAATTCAAAGACATGTTTTTAGGCCTAGAAACTCGCGATTATACTCGCGCCACAAGCAGTCAACGTTGTGTGCGCGCAGGTGGTAAGCATAATGATTTAGAAAATGTCGGTTTCACCGCGCGCCATCATACATTTTTCGAAATGCTGGGTAATTTTAGCTTCGGTGACTATTTTAAACGTGAAGCGATCAAATATGCCTGGGATTTTGTAACAAAAGTATTAAAACTTCCGCCTGAAAGATTATGGATCACCATTTATAAAGACGACGATGAGGCGGCAGATATTTGGCTGCATGAAATTAAAATCGATCCGCGGCGCTTTTCACGTTGTGGTGAAAAGGATAACTTTTGGGCGATGGGTGATACTGGTCCATGTGGTCCATGTTCAGAAATTTTTTATGATCACGGTCCAGAAATTGCTGGCGGCCCGCCAGGCTCACCAGATGCTGATGGCGACAGATATATAGAAATTTGGAACCTAGTGTTCATGCAATACAATCGTGACGCGAATGGCGATCTAAATTTATTGCCAAAGCCGTCGGTCGATACTGGCATGGGTTTAGAGCGCGTTGCTGCGATTATGCAAGGCGTGCATAACAATTATGACATTGATTTATTCAAAAACATTATTAACGGCATTATCAAAATGTATCACATTAAGGATGTGCATAATAAATCATTGCGGGTAGTAGCCGATCATTTACGCGCGTGTGCATTCTTGGTGGCAGATGGTGTGATCCCGAGTAATGAAGGTCGTGGGTATGTATTGCGTCGTATTATGCGTCGTGCGATTCGACATGGACATAAACTTGGTGTCAACAAAATATTTTTCCACACGCTGGTGCCATTGCTAGTAAAAGAAATGGGTCAAGCATTCCCGGAATTAGTGCGTGAGCAAAAAAATATTGAAAAGGTTTTTGAACAAGAAGAGCAACAATTTGCCAAGACTATAGATCAAGGTTTAAAAATTGTTGAACAAGCCATTGAAGATATGACAGGTACGGTCATTCCTGGTGCGACGGTATTTATGTTGTACGATACCTATGGTTTTCCAGTAGATTTGACTGCGGATATTGCACGTGAGCACAATTTTACGGTAGACATTGCGGGATTTGAACAAGCGATGGCAGAGCAACGTACACGCGCACGCAAAGCGAGTCAATTCAGCGCAAAACAACAAGGATTTGTGGCTAAAACCACCAGTGAATTTACTGGTTATGAAAGAGTATCCGATACTGCAAAAGTTGTTGAGTTATTTAAAGATGGGCAAGCGGTTGAACAATTGTTGCCAAACGAAACTGGTTTCGTGGTATTAGATCGCACGCCATTTTACGCTGAAGCGGGTGGACAGGTAGGGGACATAGGTGTCATTACCGGGAAAGGCATAGAATTTGTAGTAATTGATACTACTAAGAATGCTAATGCAAATGTGCATTATGGTGAAAATCTTGGCAGTGCGTTGCATGTTGGCGATAAAGTGGAAGCCAGGGTTGAAGAGCAACGTAGAATCAAGATCAAAGCCAATCACTCTGCGACACATTTGCTGCATGCGGCGTTACGTAAAATTTTAGGTGCGCACGTACAACAAAAAGGCTCGGTAGTTGATGATCAACGTTTGCGGTTCGACTTTGCGCACGGTGCACCATTAACCGAGACTGAAATTTTTGCCGTTGAAAAGTTAGTGAATGAAAAGATTCAAGCTAATTTGTCTGCGGAAATTAAGATCATGTCTACGCAAGAAGCTATGAATACTGGCGCGATGGCGTTATTCGGTGAAAAGTACGGCGATAAAGTGCGGGTTTTAACTATGGGGCAAGACTTTTCGGTTGAATTGTGTGGTGGCACGCACACTACGCGCACCGGTGACATTGGATTTTTTAAGATTGTTAGTGAATCTGGAATTGCAGCCGGCATTCGACGTATTGAAGCAATTACCGGGATGACAGCGGTTGATTGGGTGCAATCGCAAGAAAAGTTTATTCATGGGTTGTCGGACACCATGAAAACTGCTCCCGCTGAACTAGAGTCTAAATTGCAACAAATAAATGGCAAATTAAAAACTTTGGAAAAACAAAACGCCAAGCTGCAGGCCGAGCTTGCGAGTGGTGGCAGTCGCGATATATTGCAAGAAGCGCGGGATATTAAGGGTGTTAAGGTGATAGCAGCAATGCTGCCGGCAGGGGATGCAAAATCCTTGCGTGAAGCT
>DATIHV010000143.1:0-1746 GCA_035480295.1 Gammaproteobacteria bacterium | reverse complement strand
CATTCGCAGAATAATATTCTAAGCCAGCTGAGCCGCGCTTCTCGGCTAACAGGTTCAACACCCAGCCAATCACTGGCTGAAATACTATCGCAGTAGACAAAGATATGCTGTTAGTTAATCCTACACTAGTACTCTTTGCGCCTTCCGGTGCAACATCCGAGACTATAGCAAATGACAAAATCAAACTACTGCCAGAAACTCCCAGTGCAAACATTAATAAGTTAATCAGCCAATAAGGTAAGTGCGGAATGTAAACAATCGCTGACATCAATGCGAACATAAGAATAGCACAACTTGAAATACAATCTGATTTTTTCTTGTCTGTATCGCATAGCACTCCTGCAATTGGTGATCCAATTCCAATACCTGCCAACACTAGGCTGCATGCAAAAGTAGATTGCTGCAAATCTAGATCAAACGCAGTACGGAGGAATGGATTCGCCCACAGGCCACTAAAAACGGTTATGGTTTCATACATTAAGGCAATATATGCACTCTGCAGCCAAATCTGTGGTTCACGCGCCAAAATTTTAATGTTCGCAATTACCCTGTTTACGGTCAGCTTACTTCTTGCAGTGACTTTATAACCATCTGGATAATCGCGAATAAAAACCCATGATCCTGCAGCTAATATCAGTGCAAAACACGCGGCCAGTATATAACTTTCACGCCAACCCAATTGATTGATGAAAACCGCAAGCAACATATTACCAATAATTGCGCCAAGCATCCCGGCCGCTTCTGAAAAACCAATCATCATGCCAAAGTAGCGTTTCGCAAACCAACGACTTGCTAATTGCACCGACGCCACAAACACAAAAGCTAAACCACCCCCGGTCAATATGCGCGCTAATATGGTCAAATACAATTCATCGCTACGTGCAAAAACCCAGCATCCTATACTGGCCACAACAGAACCTATGGTTAAAATTTTGCGCGCGCCAAATTCGTCCAGCAATATGCCTGCGGGCGTCTGCAGAATTAAATATATATATAAGTAGGAGCTGGATAAGAAGCTAAGCTGTAACGCGGTTAAATCTAAAGCACTGCGCAAATCACTGGTAATAACGCCTACAGAAAGCAGCAAGAAAAAATGTAATACCATCATTAATGATACTACTAACCATAGTAAGATCGCACGGCCCTGTTTAGTCATCTTTTAGTCCAATCGTGACTTAAAACTTTCTCTAGCTAGGATGCAACGTCTACCGCTGCAACAGATTCTTGCGGTAACATTTCTTCACGGTAGAAAATTACTAATCCTAAAGTGAATAAGGCAATTGCTACAAAGAAATGCCACGTTATAACTTCATCTAGCCAAACAAAACCAAATAAAGAAGCAAACAACGGAGTTACCAATCCGGCAAACGACATAAACGTTGCCGAAAAGCGTTTGAGTAAATACCCATATAAATTATAGCAAATTAAATTCGAAATTAAGCACATAACTAGAGTATTTAAAATAAATCCTTGCATATTATTAACTGGAATTGGTGACCACTGCTCACCAGCAATATATGAATGTGCTAATGCTAACAGACCACCAAGGGTCATGCTCAAACCGTTAGCCAACAATGGCGAATATGAGTAATCTTGCATTACTTTTTTCAACAAAATCCAACCGTAGACGCTGCAAAACACCGCTCCTACCATGGCCAATTCAGCAAACGTAAACACTAGGAATGTCCCGCCGGCGATTTCGTCTGAAGTTTGCGCAAATATAATTGGCAGCAAACCTAAAAAGCC
>DATIHV010000142.1:0-5292 GCA_035480295.1 Gammaproteobacteria bacterium | reverse complement strand
CCATATCTAGTCAAGGCAGATTGCCTGTACGGTACGAACCAGTTTCCAAAATTCATGGAAGATCAATTTAGCACTAATAACAATCTATGGCTAATACCAACCGCGGAAGTTTCCCTCACCAACATTGTGCGTGAGGAAATCATCGAAGATATCGCACTGCCATTGAAATTCACTACCCATACTCCATGTTTCAGAAAAGAATCTGGTGGCTACGGCAAAGATACTAAAGGCATGATTCGTCAGCATCAATTTGAAAAAGTTGAGCTAGTGCAAATTGTGCGCCCTGAAGATTCATACTTAGCATTAGAAGAGCTAACCGGCCATGCTGAAAAAGTATTACAAAAATTAAAAATTGCATATCGTGTTGTTAGCTTATGCACTGGCGACATAGGCTTTGGCGCCACAAAAACTTATGATATAGAAGTTTGGCTACCAGGCCAAAATACTTATCGTGAAATTTCATCTTGCAGCAACACCGAAGCGTTTCAAGCACGACGTATGCTGGCGCGTTGGCGCAATCCTGTTACTAAAAGGCCTGAGCCTGTGCACACATTAAATGGATCCGGATTAGCTGTAGGTAGAGCATTAATAGCTGTACTAGAAAACTATCAACAAGCTGACGGTAGTGTGCGCGTACCAGAAGTTTTGCAACCATACATGGGCGGCTTAACAATTTTAACGTAATGTGTTATATCTGCTTTCTTAAAGTAGGAGAACACGATGCCACCAAAAATTCTAGACGGTAAGCAGTACGCCGCAGATCTAAATGCCGAAACAAAACACGAAATTGAACAAATAACTAGACCTGAAATTGGTTATCGCAAACCAGGATTAGCCGTAATTTTAGTTGGCGATGATCCAGCTTCACATACGTTCGTTAATCAAAAACGAAAAATCTGTGCCGAAGTTGGCATTCAATGTGAAGTTCATGAACTGCCGGTTGCTACTGATCAGGACCGTCTGCTTACTCTGATTGACAGACTAAATAAGGCCACGCATGTGGATGGTATTTTGTTACAGCTGCCGTTACCAAAGCATCTGTGCAAAGACAACATCATTCCATATATTGATCCAAGTAAAGATGTAGATGGTATACACCCATATAATATGGGTTTGTTGGCTACCGGCAATGCCAGATTAGTTGCATGCACTCCGGCAGGCATCATGCATTTGTTGTATAAAACAGAGCAAGAATTAACCGGCAAAAAAGCTTTAGTAATTGGTTATTCGGATATAGTTGGTAAGCCTTTATCGATGTTGTTGATGCAACAAGGCGCAACAGTTACTTGCTGCAGCGTAACCGTTAAAAATTTAGCTTTTGAGGTGCAACAAGCCGATATAGTAATTGCTGCGGCAGGAGTTCTTGGTCTTGTAAAAGATTTCTGGCTTAAACCTGGAAGTACTGTGATTGATGTAGGTATTCATCATGTGGACACTGTAAAGAAAGATGACCAAGGTATTGAACGTAAGGTTACTGTAATCAAAGGCGACGTAGATACTTCATCATACTCGCTTGCGAATTTTATGACACCGGTTCCTGGTGGAGTAGGGCCAATGACAGTGTCCATGGTGGCAAAAAATACACAAGCGGCTAGTGTCGCAAGACAACAGAACAATAATGCAATGCTAGATAGAGGCATATTTCCTATGCACAGATTGAAACGTAAGCACCTTGTGTCTGCTGCAGCTGCTGCGGCGGCGGCAGATAGTACAGCACAATCCACATTGTCACATCAAAATGGCGCTACTTCAGGTCAAACCGCGGTCAAACGCGTGAAGATAGATTACATACAAAGTTTTAATTAAATACAGCGGATCGGTTTAGGCAGGCCAGCAATATTGTTGGCTTGCAGTGCTGCACCACCAGGAAACAACTTTTGTAAATAAATGCTGTTGCCTTTTTCCGGGCCATATTGCTCGCGTACTGCATTTACCAGGGTGCGCATGGAAGGCGAGGCATTATATTTTATGTAAAATGCACGTAGTAGGTTTATGATTTCCCAATGCTCTGCAGTCAGAGTTATATCTAAACGGTGCGCCAAATATTCTGCAACTTCCGGTGTCCAGTCAGAGAGCTTGGCTAAATAGCCTTCATTGGTTAGTTCTACGCTCATAATGTTAATACAATATCGTGATCTTTTATAAGATTTACAATCTGATGTTCATCGACTATTTTTGGCACTAGAAAAAGATCGTTAGGATCATAATTGCGCATACTGTTTTGATCTATATATACATCTTCAATCCCAAACACGCTAAGGCCGGAATAAATTTTGCTAAAATCCTTGCACACCATCTTTTCTGGATCTTGCTTGGCCAGTAATTGCAAAACTCCATCGCCTTTAAACAATAAAGTTACCGTTTGATTAAACGAGCTTAACGCCATGGCAAATTCCAATCCTTCCAAGGCAAGTGAATTTGCATAAGGATTTTGCTGCATGATCAACAAGAACCGTTTCATAGTGTGAGTACCTCATTGGCTGCAGCGCAACTTTCAACCAACTCACCAATGCTGCCAAAGCTAAAGCTTGCTGCAATGCTGTGATCAGATATACCGCGGCGCAAACCCGAGGCCTTGCAGACTGCCAAGCTAATTTTGTTTTTTTGCGCAAAATCAGTCCAGGCGGCAGTTAAATCAAACTCATCGGTTGGCATATCGATATATTTGTTTGCCACAAACGCGCCATCAAATAGGAAATACACACGATTAATTTTTGCATTTTGCATAATAAGATCTTGCGCAAGATGCAGGGCATTGCGGCCGGTGGTTAAGTGGTTGGATGTAATTATTAATGTGTAAATCACTATGTTCTCTAATAGACTCGATGCATGCCAAAACAAATTGTCATCCCCGAAAATGCCCTGCATTTATCGGGGATCTACAAAAACAAAGGCCGGCATAATACCGGCCCTGCATAACCAAAATACTCTTAGTCGCGTCTACCTGCTAATGCTCCAAAGATGTTCAACAAGTTCACAAACAAGTTAAACAAGCTTACGTACAGGTTAATCGTGGCCATAATGTAATTTCTTTCTCCACCATGAATAATCATGCTAGTTTGAAATAATATGTAGCCACCCATTAGCAATACAATCGCAGCAGAAACCGCTAATTGTAATGCTGGAACATTGAAGAACAAGCCAGCAATGCTTGCTACGATCGCTACCATTAGGCCCACAAATAAGAACCCACCCATATAGCTAAAATCTTTACGTGTAGTCATGGCATAGCCAGACAAAGCAAAGAATATAGCGCCAGTTGAGGCAAGCGAAGCACTGACAAGTTCAGGGCCGTTGCTAAAGCCGTGAATGTAGAAATTTAATATCGGTCCAAGAGTTAAACCCATGAAGCCGGTAAATAAAAACACAGACACTAGGCCAAATGCTGAGTTAGCTGTGGCGCTTGTTAAGAACAACAAGCCTACGTAGCCAATGATAACCGCCCATAGTGGCATGACCAACTGAAAGTACATGGAAAGAAATGCAGTGAACGCACTGAATAGCACGGTCATAGATAGCAATATGTAAGTATTCTTAATTACTTTGTTGGTTGCTAGTATGCTTGGTGCAACTGACGAAACGGCATTATAATTTTGCGGCATATACAAATCTCCTGAGATCGGTTTGATCACGAATAGACTCAATTATAACATATATATGGGCTAGCGGCCGGCTTTCAAGCGTACTCTTCTTCTTCGAATTCGTCGACTTCTTCATCTTCATAGTCTTCATCGTCATCTTCGTCCAATTCTAGCGCGTCGTCGCAGATCATGGATTGGTACAATATGGTTTCGGTTTCGCCATTAGCGTTAGACTTTAGTTGAACAACTAAGTCATTAGCTAGGTCAAAGCCTTCTTCTAGGGCTTTAGCAATCTCGGCTTCAAAGGCAGCAATGTTCTTATCAGAACCTCTAATTAATTTGTATGGGGACATTTAAACTACTCCGATTTGTGCTTTAAACTCAGGCAGTCTAACCCATGTGCGGGCCTATTACCATAGTGAAAATAGGGCCACAGCGGTACTGCGGCCCGGCCCTGACGATACTAATTACGCGTCAATTTAGGTGTATATTTAATGGGATTAAGTGATACTGCGCTGGGCGTATGCAGTGCCTTGTTCGATTGCTTAGATAAATGAAAAGCCGGAAAAGCACTCTCTAGTTTTTGTAGTGGTGCATCAACTAAGGCAGACAAGCTGTCCTCCGCCTGTCTGAATTTTTCCTTTAAGTCGGCAGCTTCTTGCACAACCCTTGTAACAACTGGCTGAACAAATATTGCATTTGAAACTTTACCAAGTTCACTTTCGCGGCGCGCAATCAGCGCCATCACTTCATCATACGCATTGTGCCCAGCGTTGTTTCTAATATTTTTATCAGCTCCTGCATCGACCAATGCAATTACCATCGGCGAACCTTTAATACGTATTGCCAAATGTAATGGCGTGTCGCCTGCATTGTCCTGCACATTAACGTTGGCATTTTGCAGCAATAACGTTGCGTTTACCTCATCACTTTCCGCTAAATGCAGCGGAGCAGTTCCGGTTTGATCTTGTGCATTTACATCAGAGCTGCTATCGATCAGCAGTGTGCTTAAAGGTATTAAGCCCCTGCGCATAGATGTGTGTAACGGTGTTTCATCATTTGGATTTCTGCTGTTAACGTTGGCACCGTGGTTGATCAAGATCGCGCCTATGTCTTCATTTGGGCAGATATGCAGCAAGCTATCGCCATTAGCTACGCGAGCATTTACATTTGCTCCCATACGTATGCTTGATTTGGCCACATTTGGTCTATTGTTATGCACTGCATAAATTAATAGTTTGGTAGCTGGAGAATATGAAAGATCGTCTTGAGTGGTGTTTGTCGCCATTTTTACATCCTTGAAAATGCCTTACCTTGTTTAACAGTAGCATGCAATCCGGATGTAGCAAACATGTTGCCAGCCGCATAACAAAAAAGAAGGGCCACTGTAGTGGCCCTACATTAGCAACTGGGAATTCAAATCAAAAAAAACTCTGCAGGAGAGATACAGTTTGACCTCGACTTGAGTTCTGTGGTGTCGTTGCGTCCAATGTCAGAGCAGCAGTTTGTACAGCTGCATCTTGCATTTGCCTGTATTGCTGCGCATGTATGCTTCTAGATGGCATTGGCATGTCATCTGGAATTGAAGGCAGTGCAGACAAAATAGCTAGATTTTTTGAATCTGCTGCATAATGCTGTGGTAAACAACCTTGGTCGTCGGCTTTGATTTGCACGACTTGCTGTTGACCTTGCGTACCACGTACAACCAGCT
>DATIHV010000141.1:0-2524 GCA_035480295.1 Gammaproteobacteria bacterium | reverse complement strand
ATTTGCCAAAATCAAGTTAGATCAAGGTAATGTGTTGATATTAGACGAGCCGACCAACCACTTAGATATGGAATCCATCTCTGCGCTTGCCGAAGGCTTGCATGATTATCCTGGCACATTGCTAGTAGTTAGTCATGATCGCCATTTTCTAGACAAGGTTTGTACCAGAATTATTGTGTTGCAGCATAATAAGGTAAAGGATTTTGAACTAAGTCACGGACTTAACCTGCAGCAGATTTGTGCGCAGACATTCGCGTAATATCATCCCAGCCAAGCGCTAGATAATACTTACACTGATATGCTACCATGTCGCCTACCTTAAGGTGAGATTTAAAGTTGCATGACAAAATTTCTTTTTAGAAGTCTTATATTAATAGTTAGTTTAATATCATTTACGTCAGCCATAGCGTTTGAGGCCTTTGTAGTAAAAAAAATTAGCATTGAAGGGAATCAACGTTTATCACAAGACGCCGTGTTAGCAGATCTGCCAATCAGCGTGGGCGAGACAGTTACACCTGCCAAAGCCAATGCCGCAATTCACGATTTATTTAAAACTGGTTTCTATCAAGATGTAACTATAGAGCGTGATGGCAATACGTTAATTGTTAAATTAGTAGAACGACCATCCATTGGTAGTTTAGAAATTACCGGTCTAAAAAACAAAGATGACGTAGAAAAGATTTTAAAAGCCAACAATATTGCGGTTGGCCGCGTGTACGATCCAAACGTGATTACCCGTGCCGAAAAAGAAATTCTGCGCGATTACCTCTCGAAACAAAGATATGGCGTCAAAGTAGATACCAAGGTAACGACCGAAGAACGCAATCGAGTAGCGGTAGTGGTAGATGTGTACGAAGGTACTGTTGCGACGATTAAAGAAATTAAATTTGTAGGGAATAAAGCATTTTCTTCGCGCACATTACGCGCGCAAATGTTTCATAAGACTAAAAATCTATTTTCTTGGTTTGACAAATCGGATCACTACTCAAAAGAAAAATTGGGTGCGGACTTGGAAATGTTGCGATCCTTTTATATGGATCACGGCTATATCAATTTCAAGATTGAATCCACCCAGGTATCACTTAGCGTAGACAAGCAATACGTATACTTTACGATCAACGTGTCAGAAGGTGAGCAATTCTTTATTAAGAAGCTCACGCTTGATGGCGACATGGTAATTCCGCGCGAAAAAATGCAAGCGGTTGTAGATAAAAAGATCAAGCCGGGTGCAGTGTTTTCATTAAAATCAGTGCTTGAAGTTAAAGATACTTTAGAAACTATGCTCGGTGACGAAGGCTACAGCAAAGCCGAAATTCGCATTGTAGATGAAATTGATCCAGAAACTAGAATGGTAAACTTGAGGCTGGTTATCGATGCATATAAACGTATAACTGTGCGACGTATTACGTTTGAAGGCAACACCTTAACGCAAGATACCGTATTGCGTCGTGATGTAGAGCAATTTGAAGGCAGCTGGATTTCGACTAGCAAAATCAAAGAAAGTAAAGATGCAATTATGCGTGATGGTTTTGCGACTAATGTCGACATTAAAACCGTACCGGTAGTTGATAAAGATGATCAAGTAGATTTGGTCTATAAGATTGATGAGCAACGTACGGCGCAAGTATCAGCCGGTGTTTCTTATTCTGCGGCCGAAGGTTTAGGCGGTAACATTGGTGCCGATCTGAAAAACTTTGTTGGTACTGGCAAAGACGTCAATTTTGTATTCAATCACACCAAAGCCATGCAAGTTTATAACCTTGGGTATACCGATCCATATTTCACTAATTCTGGCATAGGTATGGGCTTTAACGTTTACAATTCACGCAACAGATTAAGTAAAACATCTGACGTTTTCAATTATCTTACCGACGTAACAGGTTTTAACATCGGTTGGTCATTGCGCGTTCTGCAATACGATTACTTCAAATTTGGCTTTGGCGTAGATCACGTTGTTCTGAGAATGAACTACCCAGTATCACCAACGGAAGCGCAATACTTTGCACGTGCCTACAATAGTGGACAGCCTTCTAATGGCAACATGTCGTTAGGATTTAATGAATACTTCGGAACTTTAGGCTGGATACATAATAGCCTCGATAACTTTTTATTCCCGACTAAAGGCTGGTCGCAAAGTTTAACTTTCAAAGGCAATATTCCTGCTTCACAGTTAAAGATTTACAAAGTGGATTTCGATTTGAGTTGGTTTAAAACTATAGTCGACCCATACGTTATAAACTTACGTGGTATCTTGGGTTATCAAAATGTGTATGGCAATAAACCATTCCCATTCTTTAAGCACTACTACTTGGGCGGTGCTGAAAGTGTCCGTGGTTATGAAGAACGCTCACTCGGGCCACTTAGCTCACAGGGCACCCCGTTTGGCGGTAACATAATGGTTGAGGGCCGTGCCCAGATCATATTCCCGCCACCATTTATGCCTGATACTAAAACTATGCGTATGGCCTTGTTTTTAGATGGCGGTCAGGTATATGATAGCCATAATACGAAAACTTTAATCGGT
>DATIHV010000140.1:0-17103 GCA_035480295.1 Gammaproteobacteria bacterium | reverse complement strand
CGTGAACCACAGCGTGGTTTTCGGGTTTTTGTCGCAATCATTGACTCAAGCTGCAGTAATCTTGCTTCATTTCCGACAACATCATGTCTGCACTGATCGAAGACTGACTAGGCGAATCAGTAGTATCTTCCAATATGCCTTGCATAAAATGTTGATCATTAAATTGCGGGATCTTTTCCATAGGAAATGCGCAGGTCATAATCCGCCCGTCGGGAGTTGCCAGTTTCGCATTACAGGATAAATTATCGTCACTTTTACCAACTATTTGTTGCTTCAAAATGCTTTGACCTACCTCGTCTGCAATAACATTCTTTTCTGTATATGAGCCAGGAGTGCATTCACTTAACGCGGCAAAAAATGCCAGCGTAGGATCAGATGGTCCGCTGCTAGCGGCTGTCTCAGTACTCGCATCAGTTACAGGCAGACCAGTATCATCAGCGCTAACCATTGTGGAAAACACTGTTAAAGTTATCAGTAAATAAATTAATTTGCTGTTTTTCATAGGTGAAGTTTAGTACATCTGGAACTGTTATGGCTTGACGGATGTCAACACCTAAAGAGCATAACCTTATTTGGAAACAAAAATGGCGCATGAAAATACAGTAGAGCATAAAACTTTCGAACAAGTTGATAAAGAGCGAGATATAACCAAAAAAATCAAAGGATATCTGGATCTTTTGCCAGAGCTTTATACTAGCGATGAGGCATTGAAGAACAAAGGTTACCTCATCAAAAGAGGTGGCGAAGTTCATTTTAAAAAAATAGCTCATTTCTTTGCGAGTTTAACAGATGAGCAAATAGAACAATACGCAAAGCAAGTGGAATCAGAAGAAGATCAAATACAGCATTTAAAAACAATGCGCTCACAAGCTAACAAATTGCAAGATGTAAATTTTACATCCATCAGACGCAGACGCAAAACAGCTGATATATTCAATTCCATTGGAGCCTTTGGAGGATCTATAGGGGCTGTAGGACTTTTCGGTATGTTAATTGTTTATGGCGTACTAAACTTTTTGCTCGGGATTTCGGTTGGAGCTTCCGCCACACCTGCGGTTATAGCTGCTGCCTCGGTTGGATTTGGGCTATCAAATCCTGTTGGCTGGGGGATAACAGCAGGCGTGTTCGCGACGTTGTTGGTTATTGGCCTAACAGCTGCGTATCTTGCATACACGAATGAAGTAGCTTATAAAAAATTCACAAATCAGTTATCAACAATGGCTAGCAATGCTAAGAAAGCTGTTACATCTTTTATCGGCTTTAAGCCAAAACATACGGCAACAACTGATGCACAAAATAAAAATTCCAATGTTAAAACTGAACGGTTGGCATACATGGCGGAATTAAAAAGTAAACTGCCGACAATTCATGATAAAGATAGTGGTAAAACGTTCCCATCTAGGCTCAAGAAACGTAAGAATTAAAAAAGCGTCACTAAAACGAAACGTATTCTGCTTTGCTTTTAACTAACGAATCAACCGCTTTCAAAGTGCGTAACAATTCTTCTATTTGATCTAACGGCCAGGAATTCGGCCCGTCACTTAAAGCTTGATCAGGATTAGGATGTGTTTCCATAAACAATCCGGCAATACCTACCGCCACTGCGGCGCGTGCTAGCACAGGTACAAATTCGCGTTGTCCGCCCGAGGTACTACCCTGACCGCTTGGTAGCTGTACAGAATGCGTTGCATCAAATACTACCGGACAGGCAGTGGCACGCATGATCGCTAACGATCGCATATCGGAAACTAAATTACCGTAACCAAAACTTGCACCGCGTTCACATACCATAATTTTATCATTACCAGTTTGCCGTGCTTTTTCTACTACATGCACCATATCCCACGGCGCTAAGAATTGGCCTTTTTTAATGTTAACCGGCAAGCCAGTTGCGGCAACGTTCTTAATAAAATTTGTTTGTCTACATAAGAATGCTGGAGTTTGCAAAACATCTACAACAACGGCTACTTGATCCATTGGTGTGTCTTCATGCACATCGGTTAACAGTGGCACTTGCAAAGTTTTTTTGACTTTATCCAGAATTGCTAGTGCCTTGTCAAAGCCTAAACCTCTAAAACTATTATGCGAAGTTCGATTTGCTTTATCAAAAGAAGATTTGTAAATAAAATTAATTCCCAAATTACGGGTGATTTCTTGCAACTTACCTGCGGTATCCATCGCCATCTGCTCGCTTTCTACTACGCATGGGCCGGCAATTAAAAATAGTGGCTGATCAAGGCCTACTTCAAATCCGCATAAATTCATTTAGCGTGCTCCCGCTTATATGCAACTGCCGCATGCACAAAACCATTAAACAACGGATGCCCACCGCGTGGCTTAGATAGGAACTCCGGATGAAACTGACAACCTACAAACCAAACGTGCTCAGGTATTTCAATAATTTCCACAAGATTATCAACCGATCTACCAGCAACTTTCATACCTGCGGCTTGTAATTTATCAACGTACTTGCTGTTTACTTCATATCGATGCCGGTGGCGCTCAAAGATTTCTTTATTGTTGTATAAGCGTGCTACTAACGAATTAGGTTCTAAAATACATTTTTGCGCGCCCAAGCGCATAGTGCCACCTTTTTTAGTGTTATGGTCGCGCTGCTCTTTAGAGCCGCTAGTGCCGGTCCATTCAGTTACTAAAGCGATCACTGGATCACTTGTCGTTTGGTCAAATTCAGTACTATTTGCCGCCGCTAATCCTAGTACGTTGCGCGCATATTCTATAATTGCAATTTGTAAGCCCAAACAAATGCCAAAATATGGCACGTTGTTGGTACGCGCATAATTTGCGGCCAACATTTTGCCTTTAACGCCGCGCTCACCAAATCCACCCGGCACTAAAATCGCATCAAATTTCTTTAAAATTGCACTGCCATCTGTTTCAACCTTTTCAGCATCAACGTATTCAATAGCTACGCGTACGTGATTTTCAATTCCAGCATGAATTAGAGCTTCATTGATTGATTTATAAGCATCGGATAAACCAGTATATTTGCCCACCATGCCGATTGTAACTGTGCCAGAAAGGTCTTGTTGTCGCGCAATTACCTGCTCCCACTCACGTAGATCAGCTGGCTGCGCTTGTAAATGTAATTTACGCAGTATTATTGCATCTAAATTTTGCGCATGTAAATTTAATGGTATTGAAAAAATTGATGGCACATCAGGACAACTAATTACCGCTTGTTCTTCAACGTTAGTAAACAAGGCAATCTTTTTGCGTTCATTATCTTCGATAGGCATTTGGCTGCGGCACAATAAAATATCTGGTTGAATACCAATAGATCGCAATTCCTTTACCGAATGCTGTGTTGGCTTAGTTTTTACTTCACCTGCCGTTGGAACGTACGGTAGCAAGGTTAAATGTATGAACAAAGTATTTTCTGCACCAAGTTCAAAACGCATTTGTCGTATCGCTTCTAAAAACGGCAACGATTCTATGTCGCCAACTGTGCCACCAATTTCCACTAAGACTACATCATGACCATTGGCGCAGCGCATTATGCGTTGTTTAATTTCATCTGTTACATGCGGAATGACTTGTACAGTGGCACCTAAATATTCACCCTTACGTTCTTTGTTAATTACAGCGTCGTAAATTTGTCCAGAGGTTACATTATTGTCGCGCGTCATCTTGGTGCTAATGAATCTTTCATAATGCCCCAAGTCTAAATCTGTTTCGGCGCCATCATCGGTAACAAATACTTCGCCATGTTGAAATGGACTCATGGTCCCTGGGTCAACATTTAGGTACGGATCTAATTTTAGTGCAGTGACTTTCAAATTGCGTGATTCTAAGATTGCAGCCAGCGAAGCCGCAGCGATACCTTTACCTAGGGAAGATAACACCCCACCGGTAACGAAAATATATTTGGTTGTCACACTTGATGACATTTATATCCCGATTATTTTTGTTTTGTACGGGAGTTCACTGTACCAGAAGGTTTAACTAATTACTAGCACGTACTAACGTTCTGCTGCTGACAGCTTTCCGGGAAGTATTGCAAGACAGCTGCATAAGTTGTTGCTGTTTGATCAAATGGGATACCGCAGGTGATTTGATATTGACCATTAACATTGCGCACCAGCATTTGAATATCAAAGTCTTGTGCAATTCCCAATGCAGTGCCGCTAAGTGTAAATCTGATGTTGTTGTAGCAGCTACCTGTGGTGCTCGCACCATCTACACCTACGCTTTGCGCGCTAGTATATTTATTAATGCTTGTTGGATTGAGCACCGGAGCAGTTTGACCTGAAGTATTTAACCCAATCCAATAGGCATTGCCGAATTTTCCATTCGTTTCATAATATTCCCGTCCTAGTTCGGCATAGTTCTGCATAACAGGAAGCACTGTGGCCACACGGCCGCGGACCCTATATACGTCGTAACTTGGGGCTGCAACGCCAACAATCACACCCATGATGCCTATCACGACCATTATTTCAAGTAAGTTAAAAGCCCGTTGTTTGTTATACACAGCTGCTCCCTAACGCAATCACCATTTTTAGTTAATCCATCATTAATTATAGTATGCAATGTAGGCGGAACCAGCTAGAAGCGTGGCGAACTCCATAAACCGACGATATTCACCAACCTATGGTTAACAAATACGAGCGGAAAGCTGGCTCGTTCCCACGGCGGGATTGAGTGTTGCTGGAAGACTTTTTTGGCTTTGCGACCCCACACCCCCATCCGTATCGATACTGGCTGTTGGGCGATTTTGCTTAAGGTGTCCTTGGTTTTAAAAACTTGGCTTACAGTTAGTATCCTTCCGTCTGGCAAATGTAAGTCTTGTGCAATATCCCACTCTGCAACAAATTCTTCGCTAGTGGCTTTTGCAGCGCTGGTGATGAATAGTTTATCTTGGCTGCGCTTAATTATCTTGTCACCGATTTGCAGTTGCGGTTGTGCATCTACTCTAGCGGCAATAACTTGTTGCATTAACATTTGCAATAAACTTGCGCTAGGGACTAAATCATGCTGCTTTAACCAAGCGCGCAGCAATTCATGTTGCAAAAACTGATCATGTGACCTAAGAATAGGCAAGTCCAATGAGTCATTAGAAATTATAGTTTTTAATGTGTTCTCTATGTGTGGATCAATGATGTGCAATAATTGTTTGCTCATGCTTCCAGCACGATTAATATTATCAACCGCGGCAGGCCAGCGTGTGCGTAATTGCGGGATAATTTGCTGCCGCAAAAAATTACGGTCCATAGAACAATTTGTATTGCTATGATCTTCGATCCAACGCAACTTATTGACTGTGGCATAATCCACAATTTGATCTTTGTTGACGTGTAGTAATGGCCGCATTAAAGTTACAGCACCGAGTTTGCTAATTTGTTGCATGCCACTTAGTCCGCGTAATCCTGTACCACGCAGTAGACGATATAAAATTGTTTCAGCTTGGTCATCGGCATGATGTGCGAGCAGCAATAAATCAGTAGCAGTGAGTACGCCTTGCCATGCTTTACGACGTGCATTGCGCGCAGCCGTTTCCATGCTTTGAGATGGTTTAACTTTTATATCTGCTTGGATGCATTGCAAGGGAACATTGATCGACGCACAAATTTGCATGCAGTGTGCTTGCCATGCTGAATCATCAGCTTGCAGGCCATGATTAATGTGCATTGCGTGTACGTTAGGAAAATATTTACTGGCTAAGTGTAACAACGTATGTGAATCTACCCCGCCGCTATAAGCTACAACAATACGTGTAAATCGTGTTTGTAATTCATGGGTTTGATCTAAATCACGTAACAACTGCACTGATAACATGATTTAATGATTAATACCCATTGCCATAAGTTTTCTGTATCGTTGATCCAATACATTAGCAATAGGGTCTCCGAGTAGCATGTTTAGATTTTTGCATAGTGAATCTTTAATTGTTTTAGCCATAGTATCTATGTCGCGGTAGGCGCTACCTAAAGGTTCTGGGATAATTTCATCAATTAAACCAAGCTCTAAATGTTTTTTCGCGGTTAAACACATGATTTCCGCTGCTTCTGATGCACGCTCTGCACCTTTCCATAAAATACTTGCACAACCCTCAGGAGAAATTGTTGCGTAATAAGCATATTCTAACATTAAGGTTCTATCGCCTACCCCAATGCCAAGAGCACCACCCGAACAACCTTCACCAATAATCACACAAATAATTGGCACACGTAATTGCGACATTACCATTAAGTTTTTAGCTATTGCTTCGCTTTGACCGCGCGCTTCAGCACCTACTCCAGGATAAGCACCTGGTGTATCGATAAAAGTAATGATTGGCACATTAAATTTTTCGGCTAGCTGCATTAAACGCAGCGCTTTTCTGTAACCTTCAGGTTGTGGCATACCAAAGTTACGCGCAACTTTTTCTTTGGTGTCACGGCCTTTTTGCTGGCCAATGATTAGTACTGGTTGACTGTTAAGCTTGGCTAGACCGGCTACTATGGCTTTATCATCCGAGAAGTTACGATCCCCGTGCAATTCATCAAAATCGGTGAAAATTCGTTCGATGTAATCAAGGCTGTATGGGCGCAACGGGTGACGAGCGAGCTGGACGATTTGCCAATCGGTAAGTGATTTGAATATAGACTTGGTTAAGTCGCGGCTTTTATTCTGCAAGCGGGCAATTTCGTCGCTGATATTTATTTCAGAATCGTTACTAACTAACCTGAGTTCTTCAATTTTAGCTTCCAACTCAGCTACTGGTTGCTCGAAATCCAAGAATTTTCCGCTCATAACTACATTCCTGTGGTGTCACCAAATTAGGTATAAGCATAACGCAAATAGTCAGCTTTGACAATCAAGATTTAGTTTGTTAACTAGCGAGAACGGCTCTTGCCAGGTTTGTTGGTACCTGCTTGCGGAGTTAAATCTTTAGCAATAAATTGCTTGTAGAAGTCTGAAGGTGGAGGCAACTCGGCATACTCAAGGCCAGGTATATCTCCATACAATGTTGTCACGTCAATTTTTACGGCTAGGCGTATTTCGTCGTTATTGTCGTTCATTCATCACTCGCATAATTACATTAACACATTCTTCAATATCGTTGAATTGCAATGCACGTGGGTTATTGGCGTGATACACATGATAGGTATCATCTTTGCACATAATTCCTATGGCTTTACGTTGATTGCCTATGCGTACCATATAATTAGGTTGCGTTACAGCGCTTAACACTTGGGTTAATTGATCTCTAGAAAACTCATACGCCATTTCAAAGCTGGGTTTGGCAAGTTGCACTTGCGCCGCAGCTACTGCTGGTGGCACTTTGTTGGTCAAAAACCCTTTAGGAATATGTGGGAAAAAAGTATTGTGCCCATTTGTGAATATTAATAAGTAGATTAATTCTTTAAATAATGCTGTGCGCTTTTTCAGGCCCGCTAACATATCAAAATACAGATCTTCTAAACCAATCGCCTTCAAATACAGCCACACTGCAGGTAAGCCGCAAGCAAAACAGCTTTCGAGTTTTGCGCTTGGCACAATACCAATCTCGCGTAAGTATTGTTTATATGTCTGTAAAGTTGTAACTTGGTTTGAAAACGCCATAATTGTTTCCTGTTTCTTAACTTAATTATGGCAGTTATGTGTCCAATTGCAAAAAAACTTGACACTTATGCAAATATGTCAACACTTATAATAAGCGTATTGTGACAATTGAATCGTTATATTAGGAGTGCAAATGTCTGTAGATACCAAGGAAAACGACCTATTAAATAAGACTGACGACAGTGCCGCGGTAGAACAAGATAGTACACATCCATTGCATATCTTACAGCAAGCAATTGCAAACATGCCGGGCGTGGATGCAGAAAAAGTGCAAGCTGTGCTCGCTAAACTAAAAAGCGGATCAATACAAATTTTGGGCTCTGAAGAAGAACGCCTAGAAAGTGCGAAACGGATTGCTAAGCAAATTATGGCTGAGACTGCGAAAACTGATGAATGAAACTCTTTAGAAAGCTAGTGATCCCTGGACGCGCTGTATCATCAAAGAATTTGCGACAATAGGCTAATCCCTCTGCCCTCTCGTCTTTGAAAGTCTCTAATTCTACTCCATCTGGGTACATAAACTGCGGCTTGCGACGCGAGAGACTACGGTTATGCGGATTTTCGAATTTATCGTTATCTAATTGCGTTAAAAAAGCATGCGGTTCAAATATAAATACATAATCACCGGATAATGTTGTAAATAGGTGCAGAAATACATCTAGATTTCTGTCGCCATCGAAGTGGCTGAACATTTCTTTATTTAATTGCATTAAAAATTGTATCAATGGTTCGTTGCTTAAGTCGGTAAATTTACAGCGCAAGTAGCTCGCATCTATATTTGCCCCGACTTGCACTAATTCAAAAGTAGCGTTTACTTTAGGAAGTTCGTATACTTCCTGCGCCGGCAACTCATATATCATATACCTATCTATGCTTGCACCAACTATGTGGGTGTGCTGCGTGGTTTGAATGGTTGAATATGCCATAGTATTGTGAAACGTGTTATATAACGTTTCGCCCAACAATTGATTTTTGTTACGCAGTGTCGGTGAAAATATTTTTAATTCCCTGAACATTTTTTCAATATCGCGCGACCAATTGTCAATTGCACTTGCTTGATCAATTGGCGTGTTCCATTCATATGCTGTATCACGTCCGTTTTCACTATGTAGCAACCCGTTGCCACATAGTGACAAGCCATGTGCTGGCCCGTATGGTAATTCATTCGGCAATATGCGCGCGGTTTCTACTGTGCCTTGTGGTCGCACTGTTAAAATATTATTTTTAGAGATTATGCGTTGCAAAGGATACTTTCTAGTCCAATTAAAACTAAAATGGCGTTTCGGGATCCAATTAGCGACTACTTCACGCGCAAATAAACAAAGTTGCTTGCTCTGCAAGCCAACAATTTTAATGATGTCATGTAGTGTCTGCGCGGATACATGCTTGGCCTCGGGCAAATCCGCGCCAAAATAATTAAAATATTCACCTGGCCGCGCATTGCAATATTTTACAAATTTATAAAATATATTGTTGCAATCATCCGCTGTATTATCTGGATAATGTTGCTGCAATAAATGCCACAATGTCACGCGCTGCAAAAAAGGCAATTGTCCATAATTTTCTAGATTCAATTCCTTTGCAATCATATTTTTAGCAAACGCATAATAAAAATGTAATTGTGCAGTTTTGCAATACACGACGTTGCTTACATCAGTTCCGTCTATAATACTTCTGCCCAGCGGGCGCACTCCTCCTTGCTGCAAAAATGCTTTGTATTTTGCGTCATGCTCTAAAAAGTAAGCGCGTCTTTGCGCAAATTTAATTACTGACAGCGCGTGATCTTCAGATATCAATTTGCCAATTTGTTTATATGTAAAACATGTAACACCAGCTAGTTGATTCATTGCAACAAAGTAATTATAAAAACAAGACAAATTATTGCTACCTGGGCCATACCATTTTTCAGTTAACTGCCAACATTCATGCTGTAATTGTGCAAGTTGTTGCTGCGTAGGCATAATTGCATTGTATTCAAAATTATTTGCGCGCCGATATTTTACGCGCTCTAACAAAGTTTCTAGTTTGTGTAAATATTCACTCCATTTTTCTGCCGGCGGCAATAACGGATCGTCAACTGATTTTGGTTTTATAAGATGCTTGGTTACCAACTCAGCTCGCAGTTGATCGTTTACCAAATGCTGATTTTTTATATAATGTTTAATTAAATCTAATTCATTGTTTGTATTTGGCACATCTAGCATTACCAAATCATTTGCGTCTGGCTGCCAGTGTATTTTTTGCCCTAATGCCAATTCAACTAGATGCTTAATTTTATTCGTGTCTGCAAACATATGCGTTCGTTGCTGTTTAAAATAACTTATGTTAACCTAGACCAATGAAAAAGAATACTGTGCATAAACTGTCAGTCAAGGATTTAATTTCACTTGATGCGTTTCTAAGAAAACAAACTAGTGACATGTCTTTGGTTAAAGCTCACGGATTTATTACCGCTGTAGCGTCATTTCCTGAATTATATATGCCAAGTGATTGGGTACCAGTACTAGTAGGTGAACTGAAGTTTCTACATGATCAAACTCCAGTTAGCATTATGCTTGAAAAATTAGTGCACTTGTATAGACAGATAACAACAAATTTAGATTCCGACAATCATTTTGAATTTCTTTTATCACCTGCAGAACCAACTACCACTCTTGAAAAAGCAACTTATAGCAATATTCAAGATTGGTGCAATGGTTTTTGTTTAGCATTGGTATGGAATGAGGAAGCTTGGCTTAATATACGCGAAGAATATATTACTAAAGCATGCACGACGTTTTTCATGCTTACTGATTTGATCAATGCTGCGCCAGATGCGCATTTAGCAACTGAATGGCAAAAAGATAAACAGATTTTGATTAAAAATTTACCCGATCTGGTTAAAGCACTGTATGTATTTTGGGTTGGTAAGCACAAAGCTATAATGGCTAAAGATATGTACAACGTGCGCTATGAAGTTTGCCCTTGCGGCAGTAAGAAGTCATATCAAAGCTGCTGTATGATGGAAGCCGCTGACGCCGTTATCCATTAATAATTCTACTTATAAAACTTTCTTTAAGTAAAATCTCTTATTTCCCGGGCAAGGACAATCATCTAAAACCCCAAACTGTTGATAACCATTTTTCTCATAAAAGTTCAAAGCCTGAAATTCAAAGGTATCAACTATAGATAAACGCGAGCCTAAAGAACGAGCACCATTCTCTATAGCTTCCATTAAAATAGTACCGTAATCGCGTTCCCGATGTGCTGGATCTACCCAAAGGACGTCTACAGATAAACAATTACCAAGAATAAGCTTTCCATAAACGCCGCCTACCAGACCGGCGTGCGGATCTTTAGCTACATAGCCCAAAGAACACATATTGTTGCTCGAGTTTTCTGGTAGATGATCAAGATTGAATTTTGTTATTGCTCTAGCTATCTGCCAATATTCTTTGTCATCGCTAACGCTAATCTTTACTGTCACTTTGGCTCCGGTACTAATGTTTATTGGAAATATAAGCTTCTTCTAGATCTATAGCTGGCTGCAGATCTTCTGCTCGTCTAAAAAGCTCATTCAAGCTCATTTGATTCATGAATACAAAACCCGCAGCATCTCTTATTTCCGCTACTGGATTTCGGGCAAAATAATCTGCACCTAGCAGAATTTTTAAATCTGCCAGCTGCTCGCGTTGAATTGTATCCGTTAATGCAGCAAAGTCCCCGTCAAAAAACGGTGACGGGAACGAGGACATCTTTTGTGAGTTAAAGCATGAATTGTATGTTCGCAATTGCGCAGCAAGCGTTTGGCTGGAAACCGGTACAAAAATATTAGCACTGTTTGGCTGCGACAACACATAGCGGAACCAAACGTTTCGGTAACCTAATATTTGTAGATTATCTTTTTGCACTGCATCTTTGGACCGCAATCCTTGCGCAATAATTTGCAGCACGCGGTAATTAGTGATAGGCGGTGCGCTATCAGGGTCATCTTGAACCGTTATTATATCTGGCTTTATCTTATTATAAATATTAATAAAGGGTAGCACGTCAGTGTCATAACGCGGAGTACGCATGAATTCACGGCCAGAATAAAATTTAGATCGTAAATGACTAATGTTTGCTATAGGAACATTTTTGATTGTTGCAAATCTTTCTGCTTCAGATTCGCGCAACATGCCTTTAAGCAGTTTGATTGGCCCAACATCCAAATCACCCTGCTGCTTGTTTGGAAAATATTCGTCCTTCAACCAGCGAATAGTGTGCTTTAATTCAGCAAGGTCCTTTATACCAAAAATGGAAACCAAACTGCGCATAGCAACATAAGTATCAAACATATGTAGTTGCTCAATATCCTGCTTGTGGTATGAAATTTTAAATTTGTTGATCAATTTATCGTTTGTTTTACTAAATATATGATCTTGCTCTTTATCTAGCCACCAATCGTTTGCGCGATTTAATGTAGAGAGCACATAGCTGTCAGTTACAGAATTAAAGCCGCTGGTAAAATACAAAAAATGATTTTTATATTTGTTGACAAATGTGTCAATCAAAGGGTAGTAACCTAAGATCACATCCTCAGGATGCGGCGAGGTATGCATAACTTTACTACCTTTAGCTGAAGTTAATTTTAAACCGGTTTCAATGCGTTTAGTCAAAACATTGTGTGTTTCTCTTAACATGGTATTAAGTGGCTTCGGAGGGTTCTCAAGCAGCAATCTACCGCGCGCATGACGCTTAAAGTCATTAGCTGTCAGCGATAGTATAGGCTTTTTCTCCGCAAGCGAAACATAAATAACCACTTCTTCCAAATGCTTCTGAATCCAACCATGTTTACTCTTAAAACGTAAATCTTCCGTCTGGCGGTCATCAAGGAGTTTACCAGCACCATCGGTTATATAAAATCTGCTATTCGGATATTTTTGTAATATAGTCGCTGGATATAACAAATTGGTTTTACTTTCAATTGCATCACGCACAATAGGGGCTTTTGCCTCGCCTGAAGCTAAAATGATCATTACCGCATTTGGATTCATGGTGATTGTTCCCATGCCTATGGTAATTGCTATTTTACCGCGCGCTGAGTCTATACCACCAAAGTCCTTGGCGCCATGTGCTGCGGTTTTATAATCTAATGTAACAATATGCGTTTTACTGTCAGCGCGGCCTCCAAGCTCATTAAAACCCAACTGCCCGCCATACGACACACCTGCCACGACAAAATCAATCCCTCCCCATTCGCGTATTTTATTTTCATACTCATTACAAAACTCACGCACATCACGAATTGCTCGTTGCTGCCATGCTTCAACTTGGCTTGCAGGTTTATTGTTCATAATTGACAAATCAACTTTGCCATTCATGAATACAACGTTCATGCTTTTTTCGGCTAAAATCCCTTTTTTCCCAACATCCATTAACAACAAATTTTCTGGTTTAATTTGTAATTCCTTGGCGTAATGGCGTATTGTATAGTTACTGATCTTCTTATAATGCTTTTCGGTAATAGGGTATATTTCTTCCATCTGCACCAAACGCAAATTAGATGTATTCGGAAATTTTTTTAAATGTATCCCAGCCGATTGCAATTCAGCTTGCACCTCGGGCAAAGTCCAATTGGTTTTATAATAATTAAGAAACTTGATAAAAAACTCGGGAGTATAGCCGCTAGTAAACGCCACCACTCCTGAAGGGTTATGCTGTACCCATTCAATAAAACGCAGAGCAGTTAGCTTTCCCAACTCGTAGTTGTTACGCACTTCAATGACTGCAAAATATTCATGCGGATACGTGGGCTGACGGCTACTCTTGGCCAAGAACTTTTGTTCAACTTTTGTCCATTTAGGAGTGTGTTGGGGGTAGGAATACACAAACAGCGGCTGTAATATAAGCCACACTGCAATCAATCCGATGATGGCCTGGCGTGCTGATTTTTGCACGGTAGTCTCCTAAAAACTCGCAAACTACTGAATTAGAGTACAAATTTCAGCGACAATGATAATACGAGCGCTGTAAAACTGCTAGCATTTTTTGCCTGAAACGGTCAAGAATTCTATATAAATAATGCAAAATTATATTTGGCCAGTATCTTAAGTAACTATATTCGTGGCTTTGCTGCCGCTAGTGGCAAATCTAACTTTTCGGTTGACGGGTTATTATCAAAGCCAGCATCTGCAGGCCTATACGAAAACATTAAATCCTTTGCAGGAGCTGCTCCATTATTTTCGGCAATGCCATTTTTATCTATCTCTTGTTGCACCTTTGCAAAACGCGCGTATAGTTCTTGCAGCTTTTTTAATGCGTCATCATTTGGATGTGATCCATCATATGCGACGACCGGTTTATATTGCGCATCCTGTCCAGCCGGCACAATTTTTTTGCTTGGGCGAGATTGCAGCAGTTTGCGAGTGTCGTGCATAAGTCTTTTAGCAGAATTAACGAAAAACTGTATTAACGGGGCGCGTTGGATCTGTTTCTTTGCATTTAACGGTTTCGATGGATAACCAGCTTGAATTAAACTACTGCGAATGTTTTCGGCTGCTATCGATTTGTGCTGCTGCTCTAAAACGTCTGCTAAGCGATCTGCTGCATATAATAAGCGTTCCTGTAGTTGATAATCCGAAAGTGCTTCGTTGGTTATCCTATCACGAATGAATTTATTAAATTTGCGCCGGGTTTGATCATCACCAAGCATATTGAGATACGTGTTAAAAATTTCGCCACATGGTTTGCCACACTTGCTCAACTCGCGCTTTTCTAAGTTACGTGCGGGATATTTAATATTAGCTTCACGATATGCGCGCGCAGCTGATTCCTCTAAAGATGCAGTAAAATGATTGCCAACGCTATCAATGGTTTCTTCTATAATCAGTTTTGGCGTAGGCGTAGCTTGACCGTAAAATGCAAATTTAAATGCAGCTGCAGTTTTGGGGTGAGTAATTTGATGTTGGGTGAATGGAAGTTTGATTGTTTCCAGTAAAGATTGTAATTCAGATACATCTAATGTGCCTAAAAACTTTTTAAAATATTCGTCACCTTCGTTCCAGCTGCGCGCCAAATCAAATCTTTCGTAGCGGCGCCCGATAATCTTGCTTTTAATAAGGGCAGTTTTATCTTGCTCTGCAACGTTTTCCAGCAAATATAGCAACTTCGCTAATAACTCTACGCGTTCAATTTCTGGATCTGCGGCAAATGCGATATATTGATCAAAAACCTGTGCTTCCGATTCATGGCTACCCAGTTGTACAGAATTCTGTGGACTTACTGCCATTGGTACCTCTACTGCTTCCTACACCTTTATTAAACCATGTATACAACACTCGGGTCAATGCAGAAACATCCAGCATTATTTACGTACCTATCGCCATTTACCTCGTGGTAGTTCAGGCGTATGCACTAAAGTTGTTATGCGCCAAGCCGAATTGCTTATTAAGAGATTAAACAGGTGCATCTGTATGTACACACTTAATACGCAAAAAGAAGCAACGGACGAAGACGTTGAACTAGATGCCATCAGCAATGACATGATTGTTGCTGAAATACGTCAACTGTCAGAAAAAAATGCTGCCAAAGCAAGTGACGATGAAAGTCTCACTTCTTTAGAAAATTCGTTCGAAGACAAGTCGCCAGATCCAACCGATCTATATTTAAAAGAGATCGGCGCAGCCCCCTTATTAACCAAAGAAGAAGAAGTATACTTCGCACGTTTGGTGCAAAAAGGTGATATGGCGGCCAAGAAACGCATGATTGAAAGCAATTTACGGCTAGTAGTAAAAATTGCGCGTCGTTATGTACGCAGCGGCATGCCAATTCTAGATTTAATTGAAGAAGGTAATATAGGTTTAATCCGCGCCGTAGAAAAATTTGATCCTGAATTAGGGTTTAGATTTTCTACCTATGGTGCATGGTGGATTCAACAAACAATTGAACGCGCCATTATGAGTCAAAATCGCACTATTCGTTTGCCAGTGCATATTGTAAAACGCTTAAATTCATGTTTACGTGTCAGCCGCGAATTAGCTAAAGATTTAGATCATGAGCCAACTGCCGAAGAAATTGCCGTCAAACTGAATAAAACGCCGCAAGAAATTGAAAAGATATTAGCACTAAATGAGCGCGTAATATCTATAGACATGCCAATTTCTGAAGAAATCGGTAAACCACTATTAGAAACAATTGGCAGCAGCGCATTAGATCCGCTACAAGTTGCATTATCATCCAACTTGAAAAAGCACATATCACGCTGGCTAGACAAGTTAACAACAATGCAACGTGCAGTTGTAGAGCGACGTTTTGGATTGAATGACTTTGAGCCTACTACTTTAGAGCAAACCGGGCATGAAATTGGTTTAACTAGAGAACGCGTACGACAGCTACAGTCCGAAGCATTGAAGTCTCTGCGCATTATTATAGAGTCGCGCGGTGAAGATTTTGATACATTGATTGGCTAAAAGAATTACAGCCTAGGTACTGCAGATAATAATTTCACTGTGTATTCATTCTGTGGATTATCTAGCACCTGCTTTGTAATACCTCGTTCAACAATCCTGCCATCTTTCATCACGAGCACATAATGTGCCAACAAGCGCACGACATTCAAGTCGTGACTAATGAATAAATAAGTTAAATTACGTTCTTGCTGCAGCTTTAACAACAATGATAAAACCTGGGCTTGCACGGAAACATCTAACGAACTTGTAGGCTCATCACAAATAATAATTTTGGGATCAACTGTAAGTGCTCGGGCAATGCAAATCCGCTGCCGCTCGCCACCAGAAAACTCATGTGGATACCGCCACTTATGTTCTGGTTTTAAGCCAACTTGTAACAATAATTCATCAATTTTAGCAATGCGCTCTGCCGCGCTTAATTTGCCCTGTACGCGCATGCCTTCTTCTAAACTATCTATTACGCGCAGCTTGCTATTTAATGAAGAATATGGATCTTGAAAAATGATTTGTATATCGGCACGATACTTACGCCACTGTTGTTGGTTTAGTGTTAACAAATTTTGATCTGCATACTGCACATCACCAGTCGCCTCTTTAAGCAATGCCAACACTGCCTTGGCCACGGTACTTTTACCACTGCCAGATTCACCAACAATAGCTAAGGTTTGTCCTTGGTGTAATGAAAAATCAATGCCATCTACCGCCTTAACGTAGCCTACAGTTTTACGGAATAAGCCTTTTTTAATTGGAAAATACACACGCAGATCTTTGACTGTTAACAATTCTGCACTTTCTGAAGCAGGTGTTCTCTGCAACTGCAGCATAGACGGTAAACTTTTTAAAAGTTTAATCGAATATGAATGCTGGGGTGCAGCAAAAAATTTCTTGGTGCTGTTTTGCTCTACAATTACACCAGCTTGCATTACTGCAATCCTATCCGCCATTTGCGCCGCGATAGCTAGGTCATGGGTAATCAGCAACATCGCCAGACCTTCGTTGTGCTGCAATTCTTTCAGAAGTGACAATATGCTGGCTTGCGTTGTAACATCTAATGCCGTCGTTGGTTCATCAGCAATCAGCAAACTTGGTTTGCATGCCAATGCCATGG
>DATIHV010000139.1:0-9088 GCA_035480295.1 Gammaproteobacteria bacterium | reverse complement strand
GCTGTGTCTCAGCATATTTTGCTAGCAATATGTATACAATTTTTTTGCTGACTTGAATGTCTTCATCAGCAGTAAGTGTTTTTGTCATGGCATCAGCAATATTAAATTCCGGTCCACCAAGCATAGTATGACCGCTAATAGCTATATGCCCATCAGGTGTAGTCAAAGTAAACTTGCCATCAACAGTTACTTGCTTTGCAAACAATTCTTGCAAGTGTTGATTATATTCTTTAGCAGAATCCGCGCCCTGCATCATGGCTTGCAACGCTTTGCCATCCAAATTTTTCATCTGCACATCGCAATCAAATGGACCGTATACCTGATCACCCACAGCCGCTTTATCAAACGTAGTTTTTAGCTCCATGTCAACGACATCATTGGTAACTTTTCTTGTTGCATTAATCACATATTTCTGCAAACTCACATCGTTTTGCGCACCGTTCATAATGCTTGCAGTTTCAATACTGAGATCAAAGTTTGAATTTTGCGCCGCAGGGGCATGCGTGAAATCAAGCTTTAAATTTGTTACGTTGGCAGATTCATTATCTTTTGCAGTCTGCTCACTGTAACTGATGAGCGGTATGGTTGCAGTGCCATGGATAGTATCTAATTGCAATGTGGTATTGATATTTGCAGTTAAGCCTTGCCAATTAAATTTGCCGTTACCTAAGCTAGTATTCAACGGATAGCTATTAATATCTGTATTAAATGCACCATGCATTGTAATGACTGTTGTTATATCATACGCCGGAGATTTGCCGTACAGATTTTCCAGCGCCTGCTCTAGTGGACCCATAAACTTTGTTTTGATCTCACCGAAAATATAGCGCTGTGGCATATAGGTTTTAGGAGTGGTCCAACCTTGGAAATCAAAAATTACCGGCCCATGCTTAATCGCATGAGCAAGCTGCACATTTATGTAAGAATCTTGTACTGTTACTTCTGTAGTAGCTGTGGAGCTAAAGAATCCTCTATTATACTTGCCAACAAATTTTGCTGATCCCTGACTTGCAGCATTCAAATGATCTATCAGTGCATTGTAATCTTTCTCAATAATACGCCCAGCAAAATATGGGCTGCCTGCAGCAAGCACTACGATGATTAAGAGTAAGTATTTTAATATGCGCTTCACTGTAAACCTATCATAATAGTTATAATGTTATATGTCGTGCTTTGTACCTTTAGTTATATATTAATATAGTTACTCTACATATAAAATGTTGTGTCATGTCTTGACCTATCATGTGATATACTACAGAATCATTGCCGGTATGGTAATATTTTGCATCCAACTGTAACGGAAAAATCATTGTGAACCCGATCGGCAAATTTGCCCGTGCTGACAAAGCGTTTTTAGCTGCAAGTACTCTTTTAGCCTTATGCTACATACTAAGCTTGCTTATTTTGTGGCCTGGTGTGATGTCGCCTGATGCCAGCTCCCAATATGCTATGGCAATGTCCGGCGTATATACCGATCATCACCCCCCACTGATGAGTTTTGTGTGGCGTTATTTAGCACAGATTTATCCTGGTCCTGCACCAATGTTTATATTACACATTTCAATGTTGTATTTAGCAACCGCAATATTTTTGTATATGTTTAGGGAGTCACGCTTCAAATGGTGGTATGCAGTTTATCCGCTATTGCCTAATCTTGTTGCGTACACAGCATTAATTGTTAAGGATACCGGCTTCACATATACGTATTTATTATCCGGCGCAATTATGTCTTACATGGTTGTTACACGCACGCAGAAATATAAACTACCGTTACTGGCCGCAATTATATTATTACTTTTTTACGGAACCGCGGTAAAGTTTCAGGCCAAATATATTTTAATTTTTTTCACTTTAGGTGTTAGCTATTGCTGGGCCAATTACAAATTCAATTTAAAATCTGTTTCTGGCGGAATCGTTTTATATATGATCCTCATGGCTGCAATTACTGCAACTAATGGAAAATTGGTTCCGATTGGCAAAGGATCAAATTCATGGCAATGGGTTAAAGTCTATGATTTAAGCGCTATCAGCATCGAATTAGATCGACCGTTATATCCAGATTATATTTTGCAACAAGAGAATTTCGATTTTGGCAAAGTAAAACAATTATTTAGACCAAGCGAAGTGGATCCTTTAGTATTTGAAACTGATGCAGTTATACGTCGCGGCAAAGACGAACTGCAGCATCAACAACTATGGGATTATTGGTTCGCTACAATTAAGCAACACCCGATATTATATTTGCAAGCACGAGCAAGATTGTTTAGTTATAATTTGACCACGTCGCCTTGCGAGCGTAACAACCCAGTTAAATTTTTACGGCAAACGTCACTAGCGGCAGTATTAGATATTCCCGGTGTAGGAGCAACACTTGATGCTGGCTATACAATCTTCAAAATTGCTTTCCGTTTTATGTGGATACTTCCATTAGTGTTTTTATATTTGTACTTAGGGATCAAAAACTTTCGTACCTCTCCTGCAGCCGCGCCACTATTGCTATTTTGCAGCAGCAGCTTGTCATTACTGGTTGTGTTATTCTTTTGCTCTATGGCTGGGACAGCTAGATATGTATTTTTAAGTTCTTGCCTAATGCACGCCTCGCACGGCATGGCATTTATGGTTTGGCGCCATAAGGCACTAAGTGCAACACCACGTATTGCTAAGCCACCCCATTTGTCAATCGTAAATTCATGAAGTAAACAAGGACCTAGGCATCTACTGCCTAAGTCCTTCATTGATTACAGACCTTTAAAAGTCCGTCTTATGCCGCCTATACTAAGGAACTGCACTATATCTTATATTTTCGCATGCTTTCGCAATAGAAATGTTAAGACGCCTACGACGTAGCCATGGATGAAGCCCCAAATGAAGCCCATCAAAGCTCCGACGAACGTTGCAGCATATCCTTTATACAAGGAAGCTAATAATAGAATTACAGGGTCACCGATTCCAAGTCCCATACTCAATATTGCTAGCGTTACCAAGCTTACACCGAATATAGTTCCCAATTTGATGCCCAAACTATGCATTTCATTCTTAGCGCTCATTGTTTTTCACCTCCCACCAAAATACTGGTAAGAGATTATAGTATGTTGTCTACCATATATGTGTTTGCAGATAGTTTTTTTTACAGTTTTTTCGCGGATCTGCACGCAAATCATTTGATATGCATCTTATGCAAGTATTTGCTACAATAAGGCCAGATTTTAAGGAATTTTGATGCTAATAGAAGAACAAGTCTTGCTCGCCGAACCTCACGCTAAGGCTGAAGATAGCCTTGATGACCAAGCACTTATTCGCGCTGGTTTGAATGTCTTAGCCATTGAAGCCGCTGCCTTACACAACATCGCCACACGCCTAGATCACAGCTTTGCCAAAGCGTGTAGGTGCATTTTAGACTGTAAAGGCCGCGTAATCGTTCTAGGCATAGGCAAATCTGGTCATGTTGGCAACAAAATGGCCGCCACCTTTGCCAGCACCGGCACACCCGCTTTTTTTGTACACCCAGCGGAAGCTATGCACGGGGACCTCGGCATGATTACCCGCGAGGACGTGGTGATTATGATTTCAAAATCTGGTGAAGTGAATGAAATTATAGCTTTCATGCCGTTACTAAAACGTCTAGGTACACCCTTAATAAATATCAGCGGCAACCTTAATTCCACCTTGGCAAAAATTGCCGACATTAATCTTGACGCAAGCGTAGAGCGCGAAGCATGCTCTTTAAATCTCGCTCCTACCGCAAGTACAACTGTTGCAATGGCAATTGGTGATGCATTGGCGGTTAGTGTGCTACAAGCGCGTGGCTTTACTGAGGAAGATTTTGCACGCTCTCATCCTGGCGGCATACTGGGCAGACGTTTGCTAATTAAGATTAGTGATATAATGCAAGTTGGCGATAAAGTACCGCGTGTATTTCTAGGCACAAAACTTCCCGAAGCCATAATTGAAATCTCTGCCAAATGTTTGGGTATAACCACGGTAGTAACGCAAGCGCAACCTGAAAAAATTTTAGGCGTATGTACAGATGGCGATTTACGTCGCGCATTCAGCAAATCAATTGACGTTAATACTACTTTAATTGATGAAATTATGACCTATAAATTTAAAACAGTTTTCGCAGACATGCTTGCAACCGAAGCAGCACTGCTTATGCAGCAACATAAAATTTCTGCGCTGCCTGTTATAGATCGCCAAAATAATTTGATTGGGGCTTTAAATATACACGATCTGTTTAAAGCCGGGGTTGTTTAGGTGCGCATAGGTGTTTTGTTAAAAAACGTCATCGTACTGTGTGGTTTGTTTTGTATGATCTATTGGTTCTACATACAAACCAAAACGCCTCAATATACTCCAACCAAGATCAAACCTCAGGAATATATGTCAAACTTACAAAATATTAATTATGACGAACAAGGCAAACCAAAAGAATCGCTGCAAGCAGAATATTGGGAATTTAATCCTATAAAAGGTTATTCCGATTTAATTAAACCGTATCTGACGGTTTACAAAGATACTGATGAAACTTGGTATTTATCCGCCAATAAAGCATTGGCCTGGCATCCCACTATAAGTGATAAGGTTACTAAAATCGATATGTTCGATGGTGTCGTCATAGAACGCCCAGCATCCAACGAAGTAACCCAAGTAGTGCTAAAAACAATAGAACTACAATACATACCTGATGAAGAAAAAATTAGCACTAAAGAGTTTGTCAGCATGCAACAACCCGGCTTAACTATTAGTGGCTATGGTTTATTAGGATATTTAGATCGCAATTGGATAGAGCTTCATGATCAAATTACTACGACATATACTCCAAACTAGCATGTTCTGCATGTATTGCATTTGTGCAATCGCGGCACCAGATGCCGAGATGCCAATAGCAATTAACTCTGATCAAGCGAATTTTGATCACAAACATGGTATTGCAACCTACACCGGGCGCGTGACTGTAAAACAAGGCACACGTGACTTGCACGCTAACAAATTAGTAATTCAGCGCGATGAGTCTAATAAAATAAAGGTCATGATTGCCACTGGCAATCCAGCCGTTTTCAGCTCACAAGCAAATACTGCTAAACCAGGTTCTGGCAAAGCAAACATTATCAAATATTACCCGCAAGCAAACAAAGTAGATTTATTTGAAAATGCCAGCTTGACGCAAAATGGAGACACCGTAACAGGTCCGCAACTGACGTACAATTTTGTTACCGAAGAATTACAAAGCAAGCACACACAAAAAGAAAGAACTACCGTAATATTACAACCTAAGCGAGTACCATAATGTCGGATTTAGTAATTGAAAATTTAGCCAAATTTTATAAAAAACGCGCGGTGGTAAATGACGTTTCGCTAACAGTTAAGCAAGGTGAAATTATTGGTTTGTTAGGGCCTAATGGCGCAGGAAAAACAACTTGTTTCTATATGATCTTGGGATTAATTGTCAGTGATGGTGGCAGAATTAAATTAAATGGCGTTGATATCACTGGCATGCCCGTACATGCGCGCGCCAAACTCGGCTTAGGCTATTTGCCACAAGAAGCCTCGGTTTTTCGCAAGTTAACAGTTGCGGACAATATTTTGGCTGTGCTACAAGTGCGCAAAGATTTGACAACTGCAATGCAGCAGGAACAATTAAATTCACTATTAGATGAATTTCATTTACAAAATGTTCGTGAAAGCCTGGGCATTAGTTTGTCTGGAGGTGAACGGCGCCGCTTAGAAATCGCGCGCGCTCTTGCGTCCGAACCAAAATTTATTCTATTAGATGAGCCATTTGCAGGTGTTGATCCTATATCCATTGCCGAAATCAAGAAAATTATTAAATATCTGGCTAATCGCAACATCGGCGTAATTATTACGGATCATAACGTGCGCGAGACTTTAGATATATGTGATCGGGCATACATTTTAAATAATGGTGCCGTGATTGCTGGCGGCAGCCCTGCGGAAATTCTTCAAGATCAGCAGGTACGGCAGGTGTACCTTGGCGAGCATTTTTACATTTAGCATATACTAAAAAGTGGTATAAACTTAAAGTATGAATAAAGGTATTTCATTAATCGAAATGATGATCGTGATTGCGATCATAGCCTTCGGGGCAGCTGCCGCCGTGCCCGCGTATACCAAATATACTTTTCGATCGAAAATGGGCACAGCTAAAATCTATGCTAGTAGCTTTAACCCTCTAATTACATCTTATTACACTGACCATGGTACGTTCCCTACCAATACCATTCTTGGCGTGTCAAGCACAGTACCAACTTCGGTTTCAGGATATATAAAACAACCTTATGTTGCATACATATTATTCTCTCCACAATCGACCTCAGGTACGCAATGCTCATATACTAAGACCACCGCTTACATAAGCAATTACGCTGGCGATCATTATGCTAATGCCACATTCCCGTACATCATGCTGAACATCTACTTTATAGATCATAAAGGCACCATGGTGACTATGTGCGACTATACCGAATTCCTCGCAGTTACTGCCTCCAACATATTTCCCAGTTGCATAGACATGGTTGCCAACCCTAGCGATACAACCGTAACTACTTATGTTAATACCGCTTGCGTCTAGACCTACCTCAATAAACCACACCTTTGCCGTCAGTCAGTTAGTATCCTACAATATCTAGGTATACACCTTTTTGGATCAACGGCGCCAATTTCATGAAAAACAGTATGCAATTGACAATGAAGCAGAGCATAAGCTTCAGACCTAAACTACAGCAGGCGGTTAAACTGCTGCAGTTGTCGGCACAAGAATTGGATGCTGAGGTGCAAGCCGCGCTTGAAACTAATCCCTTACTAGAAATAAATGATGATTTACATGACAATACTTTTGAGTTTAGCGACGCAGATACCACTTACGACGCAACCATTAACTTGCATCATACCCCAGATTTACAAGAATACCTTTTATGGCAATTAAACTTAACTCCCCTCAATCAACACGATCACGTTATAGCAGTTAATTTGCTTGATTCTATCAATGAAGATGGTTATTTGTGTGCCGATTTAAATGAAATTTTGCAAAGTTTAAAAGCCCAACATGCAGCTATGTTTGCGCAAAGCACATTGGCAGATCTTGAAGCAGTGCTAGGTAAGATACAACAGTTTGATCCGGCAGGAGTAGGGGCAAGAACCTTATCTGAATGCATGCTGCTGCAATTACAGACTTTGCAACTTGATAAAAAAAGTGGCGAACTTTGTAAGAAACTTATCCTCGAACATCTGAACTTGCTGGCAAAAAAAGATTATCTGGCTTTAAAACGCCACTTACTTGTCAATGACAATGAATTAAGCACAATTATACAGCAAATTAAACGCTTAAATCCTCGGCCAGGTTTAATATTTGCGCCAAATAAAACTGAGTATATTATCCCTGATGTCATCGCGGAAAAAATACATGGCATATGGAATATAACTCTAAATCAAAGCAACATGTCTAAGCTGCGTATCAATGCAAATTATGTACAATTAATGCGGCAAGCAAAAAATGCACATGATAGCAGCGCATTACGCAAACAGTTTAACGAAGCGCGCTGGTTAATTGATAGCATTCAAGCGCGCAATATGACCTTATTAAAAGTTACTAACTTTATAGTGCAACATCAAGCAGACTTTCTTGAGCATGGCGAAGAAAAGATGCGCCCTTTAAAATTGCAAGAGATTTCCGTCGCGCTTGGTTTGAGTGAATCCACAATTTCTAGAATCACCACTAAAAAATATTTACATACCCCGCGTGGCACGTTTGAATTGAAGTTCTTTTTTTCAGGCAATTTTGCGGCCAACAACATCCAAGGCTGCTCTGCGGTTGCCATCAAAGCTATAATTAAACAAATCATACGTGAAGAACCAGCCCAACATCGTTATAGTGATCAAGAGCTGACCGACTTAATTGCAAAACGTGGTATAATAATTGCACGCCGTACGGTAACTAAGTACCGAGAATCTTTAGGAATACGCGCATCACATCAACGAGGGATTTAAGAGATGTCCATTACGTTCAATATAGATAGTAGACATATAGAGATCACCCCAGCCATTGAGGCCTATGTTATAACCAAAATGAGTAAAATTGCTAAAATTTTCACTAATAGAATTACTACGATCCATGTAATCCTGTCGGTGGAAAAGCTAGTACAAACAGCCGAAGCAGAAATTAAAATTGCTGGCGACAAGAACATCATTTTTGCACATGCTAGTAGTGAAGATCTGTATCAATCTATCGATAAGCTAGAAGATAAATTGTATACGCAAGTTGAAAAGTACCATAGCAAGCTAACCGATCACGACAAATAATCATAGAGCATAAAACAAAAAGGCCATGTTGCTTATCACAACATGGCCTCTAAGTAGAGTTTTACAATTATTCGTTGTATGCTCTGCGCTCGCCACGTCCACCAGCGCCAGCACCGCCGCCGCCTGTACGTTTTTCGCCGGTAGCAATACTTACTCTAATCTTACGACCGTCAACTTCATGACCATCAAGAGTTAAAGCTTTCTTAGCTGCATCTTCAGTTTCAAACGTGATAAACGCGAAGCCACGAGGCTTGTCGGTTTCTCTGTTACGAGGAATTGCTACTTCAGTAATAGTACCAAACTTTTCAAAGAGTTCACGAATGTCATCTTCACCTAGTTTGAATGATAAATTACCTATAAATAGTTTATTTTGCATGAGTATCTCACCTTCTTAAATATAACCTTGCTTCTCTATAGAACCCATAAGAAGGTTGTTCCTTGTGCTCCGATCTAGAGGGCAGTTGCTTGTTAGGAACCCAAGTACTGAACTTAGCTTTCTAACGACTCGATTATTACACGCTTTTCACCTACTTGCAAGGTATAATGGCGAAATATTTATCAAATAGCAGTTAGGTGCACGTGCGCGTATGTATTTTCGCCGCATAATTAACTAAGATGGTACGAAATGAAAGCTGGAACATATTATGGCCGCACAAACTACCGCATATAATCCCAAAATAGCTGAACGCTTTCGCGGTTATTTGCCCGTAATCATTGATATAGAAGCAGGCGGCCTTAATCCGTTAACAGATGCATTGCTTGAGATTGCTGC
>DATIHV010000138.1:0-13202 GCA_035480295.1 Gammaproteobacteria bacterium | reverse complement strand
TAACCCATTTGCCGTAGCTGAAATTTCATGTGCGCTATGTTTTTGCGCGTCCATTCTGCAGGCGGGACGTTGTTTTTCATTGCGGCATTTTCGGCAGGTAAACCGAAGGCATCCCATCCTATAGGGTGCAGCACATTCTTGCCCAACATGCGTTTATGCCGGGCGATGACATCGCCCAGCGTATAGTTGCGGGCATGACCGACGTGTATGTTGCCGCTAGGGTAGGGAAACATGCTCAAACAATAGTATTTTGGCCCTGGTGCATTTTCGTTGGCTTTAAATGTTTTGTTAGTATCCCAATAGTTTTGTGCTATTTGCTCAACTTGCTTGGGGTTGTAATGTTGATCCATGCTGGTCCACCGGTAAAAGCTGCAAAGTAGCTGATCTTAGCATTTACGGGTAGGCACGGCTAGCCATGTTATTCGGTGCAGGTACATTGAACTATTTATATGCACGTATGGTCAAAAATTATAAATTTACTTTTCACGCTGAGGTGCAATGTGTCTAATTCAACCGGTAGGGGAAATGGCAATCAACCAGATGGTTCATCTGTGCCACCTACTACTACTAAAAGAACATATGGAGGGAAAGCAAAAGTAGCAGGCCTAGCAGCACTTTTACTGAGCGGCGGCGCAGCCGCATTAGGGGGGGCGGGTCTTGGTTCAACAAACAGGACTTCGAGCAGAGCACCGACGCAGTCTCCGATGTTATCTCCAAGTCGTGCACCGACGCGATCTCCAGTGTTTACTCCAAGTCAGACACCGACACAGTCTCCACAAGACCCAAACGGTAAAAGTTATGGTTATCTAGATAATAGAAGATTGCGTGCGAAAAAGCGAAAAACCCACGCCCCAACAAATAGCATGGTTCCAACAACAAGTACGTTCACACCTTCTGCTGCACCAACCGTAGATTATCTTGCGCGCGGTAAAAATGCTGCAGCGAGTCTTAGAGGTGCATTCTTTGATCAGGCTGAAATTGACGACATTAACATAGTGGATCCGCACTCAGGAACAGAATTTGATAATCAAAATGATGCTGTCTTTAATAGTCCAGCCACCCAAGAGTTAATTTTTAATCCGGTTGCAAAAAGGCCATTTATTTTCTTTATGGATGACTTCAGTTTATCAGCAAATCCCGCGCAAATTGCATTTTATGCCGATGCTTACCAAGACATCATAGTACCTTTGGCAAAACAATTTGGTGGTGGACAAACCGCATTACATGGTATTGGAAGTGAGTTAGTATACGAGAGCGGCGAAACGGTTTCAGATGCCAATGAGCTTAGTTTGATATATTGGGCGGTGCAAGTTTGGCGCAATGACGCTTACTTTGCCAAAGTTTATGGCTATTTGGATAAGAAATATGCAGAAACTAAAGATGTAAAATACAAAGAGCAAATGGATCTATTAACCTGGACGCGCGGCAATGTAGGAAATTTTCTACCTGAACCAGGAACGGGGAGCTTACCTGCAACCCAGCTCTTGAGCCCTCCAGTGTTTATGGTTATGAACAAATTTGTGCCAGCTGAAGATCAGCTAATTGCTAAATATGGAACTATACCCAAAACGATTGCAGCATTAAAAAAGCAAAAAACCGTTACCATCGGCGCAAGTCAATTACAGGCTAAAGACATAATTTGGTATTTGACCTCAACCAGCGAATATGAAGCTTCTTCTCCGCTGCCAGGGTATTTAACGAGGCTTGGTGTCACATCGTATGCTCATGACAAACCAAAGTATGATGCTTCGATACAAGCTGATATTTTCAACAATAATGCATGTCTAAAACTGTTGCGAGCATATGCGCAGGCTAGTGAGAAACTAGCACCGACCACCGGCAGAAAATTACATGCAGTGCATAAAAAGGATAGTGCTGCAAAACGTAAAAAGATTCGTCATAAGAAACGCAAGGGTGCCGGATATCGTGGTAGCCGAAATAAACGTGGCTAAGCACTCAATTATTGAACTTTTCGAATACCTTGCTGTCAAAATATATAGGTAACCTAAGAGTAAAAAAGATGAGCAGGCAACACGAAACACCTCAAAATAATCCAAGACTAACCTTAAGTACAGAGTATTTTATTCCTGTGGAAACCGTTACCATCCTAACTCCGCTTGCACCAGCCACACCGGCCGATCGTGTGAAAATTCCTGCAGGAAAAAGAAGAGCATCGAATAAGAAGCCAGAAAAATTGATTGAATCTGATCAATTGCTAGGTATAGATTCACGCCCACATCATAGCCGCCGCTAAGGCAACCTTGCCAATATTTCACGCGTAAAATTAGCTCGTAAATAGAAGCCTTTGGGCACGATTTTTGTATCTTGTCCCTGCGCATCTACATAGTTAATTAGTGTTTTACTATTGGCGGCTTTAGGTCGAATATGCAGAATTGTCCCGTATTTAGCGGATAATTCTTTGCCGTAGCCTAGCTGCAGCATTTCCATTAGTTCTTCCCAATCGGTGCGCATTGTATTTTCCGTCGCTGCATCCATGTGCCAAAAAATCGGTGACTGAATGACGCGCTTAGCTATAGGCAGTGATTTATCACTGCGCACTGGTACCCATAGTACATGCTTTAATTTCTGACATACCCACGATTCATGCCAATTAAGCGCAAATTCATTCGCTTGCACAGTACAAACATAAGTCGATTCTAAAGGCTTATTTTTGCCATCTACAGGAACAGTTTTTAACTCAATGCCTAGATCCGGAAAATCCGGTAACGCTTTGCTGGCTGCCGAGGCACCTAAATGCAGTTCGATTAACTGTCCCATCCAGCCTTTGGCATGTAGCAGGTTTGAAGGTACTGGTAGTCGTAACGTTTCAGCTAGATGACCAATGGTTTGGCCAGTAATTTGTTGACAACGCTGTTGTAACTCGATTAAATTTTTGGGTGGGTTGATAACCATAATGGCACAAAGCATAACATGCAGGATTGGATTGTGGAACAAAGTTGGAAACAAGCATTAGCTACGGAATTTAACGCGCCATATATGGCGAATTTAAAAGCCTTTTTGCAGCAAGAAAAACAGCAAAATAAAATTATCTATCCACGCTTTTCGCAAATTTTCAGTGCTTTTAATTATGCGCCTATTGATCAAGTGTGCGTGGTTATTCTAGGACAGGATCCTTATCACGGTCCAAAGCAAGCACACGGCATGTGCTTTTCCGTTATGCCTGGCGTGCGACCGCCGCCGTCACTGGTGAACATTTACAAAGAGTTAAAAGCTGATTTAGGCGTAGAGCCAGTAAATCACGGTTGTCTAATTCCCTGGGCAAAACAAGGGGTTTTGCTGTTAAATGCAGTGTTAACTGTAGAGCAGGGCAAACCGGGATCACATCAAGGTAAGGGCTGGGAGCATTTTACAGATCAAGTTATTGGGCGTTTAAATGCAGGTGATAAACCTATAATTTTCGTGTTATGGGGCAGCCACGCACAGCAAAAAGGCCAGCAAATTGATGCTAAAAAACACGTAATTTTACGTGCTGCGCACCCATCACCTTTTTCTGCACATCGTGGCTTTTTAGGTTGTAAACATTTTTCGCAAATCAATAAACTTTTAACATCATGGGGGCAAACCCCGATTAATTGGCAATTGCCTAAAGAAATCGTGCTAGAAGAAATCGCTATAGAATCATAAATAGTTCTTTGTGAGAATCAATGAGATCCCCGGTCAAGCCGGGGATGACAGATTTGTGGCTATACAGTGAAATTATAGCGACTTCGCGAATTTGTCATCCCCGCAAGCTGCAAGCTTAGCGGGGATCTCACAAAATCATGGAGGTTATTATGCGATTTGTTTTAATTTTTTTATTTACATTTTACAGTACTTACGCGTTAGGCAGTGAGATTTATAAATGCGCCAAACTAGATGGTAGCACATTTTATAGAGACACCCCATGTCGCCCTACAGATCCGCAAGCAGTGCTAAGATATACCGAGCTGCCTATTACACAGCAAGAAATCAATACTCTACAAAGCAGCTATAATAAGCAACAAAACGCGGCATTTAAAGCTCGCCATCGCACGCTGCGCGAGGTAGTTCGGGCTCAAAAGCAGCAGCAATTGGAGCAACGGCGCCACTTGCGTTTGAAAGCCAAATGTGAAACAGTGTTGCGGCAAATTGAGCAGCTGCATGCGCGTTATAGGCAGGGTTACACGGCAAAACAGGGTGTGTCGCTAGATAGGAAACTAGCTGAATGCAAATTTAGGCAAAACAAATATTGCAACTAAAGGCGATTAAAATTGAACAACCGAATAGATATCGAACAGATCTCACAAATCTTAACCAAAGCAGTAGAACACGCACGCCACAATAAAGATGGCTTTGTGGCAAATTACATTCCTGAATTACGCAATGTAGATCCAGAGATTTTATCCGCAAGCATTGCGTTAATTGATGGCACGGTTTTGATGCAAGGTGATCATTTAGATTTTCGTTTTACTTTGCAAAGCGTTTCAAAACTAGTTTTGTTAATTGGCATGATGGAAGAATTCGGCGCAGAGCGGGTTTTCTCATGGATTAACGCCGAGCCTTCTGGATTGCCATTTGCAGCAATTGGTGATTTGGATCGTTTTGGTCCTGTGCCTTCCAATCCGTTAATTAATGCAGGTGCTATTTGTTTAAGTGGTCGTATTCCTGGAACCACCGATGAGCAGCTACATTGGGTGAAGAAATGGATTAATAAATTATTTGCCGCAGATTTAGAGTTTTCTGACGATGTCTATCATTCCGAATTTGGATCCGCTGATCGCAATCGATCGCTAGCGTATTTAATGAAAAGCACCGGTGTTTTAAAGGGTGAAGTAGAAGAGGTACTAAAGCCTTATTTTAGCCTATGTTCGTATACAGTCAATATCGCACAAGCAGCGTATTTACCAATGCTTTTAGCTAATGGTGGTGTAGCTCCCGATGGCACGCGCGTCATTTCTGAGCTCACTAGTAACCAGGTGGTGTCAATCATGGCAACCTGCGGTTTATACAACGAATCCGGCATGCATTTAGTGCTCACGGGGGTTCCCGCCAAAAATGCCATTTCGGGTTTGATTATCGCTGTCGGTAGCGGGCGTGGTGGAATAGCTGCATTTAGTCCGCGTTTAAATCCTAAGGGCACGAGTATTCGTGGGCATATGATAATTAGCGAAATTGCCAGAGAATTAGATTGGCATTTTGCTGCACCAAGAGCTTAGCAATGTCCTGCCATAATTTAGATGTATATTCAAACATTTAAATGACCTAACTCATCAGAACTAGCTTATAATAAATATATGAAAGAGAACACCGCGTTTTCGCTAATTGAAATTTTGGTTGTAATAGCAATAATTGCGACAATTGCTGCTATTGCGGTTCCGGTTTACAAAAATTATAGAGATAAGGCCACAGTAGTAAAAGGTGTAGTTATGTTGGCAGGAATTAGACAGGGTGTGCAACAGTTTTATGCATCTCATGGAAGGATGCCGAATGTTGACGAGACAATACCCACACCCAGTGGCAACTATGTAGTTTTCGATGCTTTACATGACGACACCGGGTACTTGGTAAGCACCGGACTTCCTCCATATATTGAAAGCATATTAGTAGCCCACAATAATAATTATCCAGGAAACACAGGACAGTTTTATGCTAGGTTAATTTTTTCTTCTTCAGCGTTTCCTAATATGGACGCTAATAACCGCAGAATTCACTTGGCTTGGAGAATGGTTAATGGCGATCTGGCATTTGTTTGTGGCAGATTTTCGCAAGGGGCCTCTACGACAAGTGACTTTGGTTTTACCGATATAAACCTATTGCCGCAAGGTTGTAATTATGACGGTACCGTGAATTTTTAGTATTTTATGGGCACATAATAATTAGCAAAATTTCCCGTGAATTGGATTGGCATTTTGCATCACCTAGAGCGTGATTTGCACTGGTAAACTCTGTATAAGCGTACACATGCAACTTTAACTGGTAATTCCTGTCTTATATCAGAGGTGGGAATTGCATGAACTTTTCAATCTTAAAAACAATGCTTGCAATGCTAGCGTTGCAGCAAACGCATAAATCGGCTGCCAGCACACCTATTACTTTAACTAGTAAGGGGGCTTTAAACCTTACAATAATCGATGCTATAGCTGAACCAGTCATAAGCAATTATACGGTTAACCTAACAAAAAAGGCCGCAAAAGACGCGGCTTTTACTTCAAGTACATCGTCGTTAATTGTGCAGCAAGACAATACAGATTTTCTTCCTACAATTGCCTACATTGCGCCAGATGCGCATAGCCTAATATTTGCTTTTACTTACGATTTACAACCCGGCGCTGTTTACCCGGACCATATGCCATACGTTGAGTTTTACACTAGTAGAAGCGGTCTTTCTATGGTGAGGTTGTGTTTGCAGGACCAAACAATAACACAACGGCCTGTGGCAAAAATTGCTACAGGAGTAGTATATTCAGGCACATACGAGGACGATCGATGGCATATGAAAGCAGAAAAAGCTAGCAAGCTTGTGAAATTTACCAATCAGCCCATACCCTCGCAGATGGTAACACCAGCCCCTGTGTTACATGAGATTTCAGCAAGCGAATTTATGTTGCATTTGCGCAATGTTCATACTTTTAAACATAAATTTCCGTCTCCTAAAAAGGGTGCAAATTTGTTGTCTGTGGAAAACCAACAAAAAATTATTGCGATCTATAAAAGCGCTACCCCTAGTGAAAAGGAACTTATCGAGTACATGCTAGGCAAAATGACCGAGCCTGAGCATGTGGTGCATTTTTTCTTAGGGGGACATATTGAGCTGCATGGAGATGGTGCAGAAAGTTATAAGCAATGGGTAGAGCGTTTTGGCGCTAAAGGTAGTAATGCGCTGAAAAAACGCATATCTAGTCACGTGTCCGCTGATCCGCAATTTGCGCTGTCAGGCCCTGTAGTTAGTGAGGCACTCTTTGGCACTAGGATCGTTCAATATGAAAAAGATGTTAATTCCAAAATAGTCTGGTTACAGCTGGAAAGTCACCCTGTGGGCGGATTGCGTGAATGGACTGCCAGTGCAACTGAATTTGCTAATCAAATGATGAATACTTTCTTGCATATGGTCGCGTATTTTGATTACATCTGGAACAAAAATAATGTCGGCCCATGGGGCAAATCAACTTTTGTGGAAGCTGATCCATTACGTATTTATGTAGGTGATTTAACCTCTGCGGAAGAACAGCATAATCGCGCATTGTGGAAAGAAACATTTCTGACGCATCCTGGGGAAATTACGCACCGACTAGAACATAGGATGCATGAGCTCACAGAGCAGCATGGAAATAAGCCAGGGCTTGATTGAATTTTCGTTGAATATATGTACAGCTGAGAGAAGGACCAGCGAACTACTTAATGAAATGCAATGTCGAATCTTCAGAAGGGCTTTTTTTCGAATAGGAGCACATTATGCCACTCAAGACAATGAACGTAGCAATTAAAGTACTGCCTGCCATTGCTGGCAGTGATACTGTTAATCTGGAAATGTCGATTGAAGCTATTGATGATAAGGGTCGTCAGTTAGCCATAACCAGTCCGGAGTATAAAACATTACTGGAAGACGTTAAGCGCATATTCCAGGAAGATAAGGACTTAAGAGAATATGGTGTTTCTGAAGTAAAAAATCTTAGTAGTATTGCTATGAATGTTGATCCAAATTTAGTTCCAGGGTGGATGCTAGCTTGGGTGGAACAAGGCCTGGCATTGAGTCAGTTGAAAACTAGGGAAGACTGGGAAATGAGTCATGCAAGAGATCCTGAAACTGGCAAGCCTCTACGTAAAGTTCCTGTAAATGTGAAAATAATTGATTTACAAGGAAAAGTCTTAGAAGAGGAAGATAAATATAATTGGTCAATTGTGAATTTACTAAAACCACTTAAAACGCGAAGAAGTGAAGATTGGTGGGAAAGTGTGAAAGATAATGTTGGTGACTTCCCTTCTTCCGTTAGAAGTGGAATGTGGAATTTTGGTAAAAACGTTGTAGAAAAAGCTACTCATGTTGCCGCGGGTTTAGATACTAGAACAGCTTCTACGAGGGCATCAATTACTGATACGGCGGGTGCAGTGGGTGCACGTATGTCAGGTGCTGCAGCTTATGTCACAGATCAAGTAAAAATTGCAAGCAGTACACGAGCACTTAAAACAGAAATAGCAAAAATTAAACCTACTTCTGCTGAGCAATATGCCACTGCAATCAAAGAAGCAATATGTAAAGTGCTAGGCTTGCCACCACCGGACGCTGCGAATCGGTCAATCATCAGGCTAGACAAAACAGATGATAATTATGTTTATGGTCGTGTGAATGGTTGGATAAATGATACGCTTGATACTGCCGAAGAACCATTAGAAGTTATGCGAAAAGGCGTCTTGCGTGTTTTCGCTAACAGCATGGTGGACGTATACAGCGAAAAAAGAGATGCCGCCATGAGGTATTCACGCAAACGTTAAACCAAAATGCGCAGCATGACGGAAGTTTTCGTTTGAAGCCTAATCTAATCGCGCGGGATCACGAACTCTAAAATATCCGCGGATTTAGGATTGAAATAAACCTGCGCTGCGCCTTCCAAGATTTCCTTAATTGCTTGTAATGATTCAACCAAGCGCTCAGAAATCGATGGGCATTTGCGTAGTTTATGGCGGGCAATTTCTAGATCCATGTTCATTTCCCACACCAAACCTTTAAGACGCGGTTTTTGATGCGCTGGGGCATATTGGATAGCATTTTCTAACCATTGTAGGCGTTGTTGCTCAAACTTAAATGGGTGTTCAGCAGCAAGTTTGATCCACCAGTCTATGTCGAAGTTGTTTGTGATCCATGTAGGCATTTGTTTAGTCCGTCAATTATTAATACATTATGTAAACCGTTAGACATTTTACCATAAATCCATAATTAATCAAGCTAAAAGACTCAGCTAAAAGACTAATCACGTGCATGATATACACGCAATGACCGTTTTGTTTGTGGGTGATCCTCGATAGCGGATAGATCTATAATTAATAGATGGTCTATTGAGAATAATTATATGGCTGCCATTGTACCCCGTTTCGAATCAACACAAAAACCCGTGCCGCAAGGACTCGAGTTTGTTGCGGACATTGTGCTTGGAAATCAGAGTGATGGTTATGGTGACCTGGCCAATCATTTAACGATGGCGTTTTGGCAACATTTCTGGGCGATTGCATCCGGCTCCAATATCCAAGTAAGAATGGTTCTTGAGACCAACATGGTGCACGTGCCAGGAAATGTATTTTGGAGTGCAGAACAGGTTGAGGCATTTCAAGCTAAATACTTATGTGGCATAAAAAATCTTGAGCAAGAACGAGCCTTATACAATTCGCGTTATACAGAGCTATTAAAAGCGGCTTATACCATGGTTGCAAGTGGCGCTATTGCAGTGCCGCCTGGGGTGCACTTGAAAGACAATCTACAGCCAGCCGATTTTGAACGTAAAGAACCACCAAAAGTATTTGCTGCTGAGACACGACCAACTCCTACAGAGAAGCCGGACTTTGTATTTCTAGGCCCTAAAGCAAGCTTAGGGGATTTGGTGTCCCGGAAGTGGATTGATAACGAGCGCCTGCAAGCGATATATATCTATCATCAATACAATTTCATGTGGTCGCCATTGCCAAGCATAGCTTCAGCAATTATTAAGTCGAATGAAGGATGTAACGAGACAGGGGTAGCAAAAGCGCAAATTTTTTATCCTGGCATTCCAAAAACAGATGCAGGTGATACCACACAGCCAGGAGAGGCAAGCGCTATGCGTGTAGATGGTATTGTTACTCCATTACCAGCGCTGCCTTTCGCAGGCACCGAAGATGCAGAATTCATGCATAAGTTAAACAGCGATGAATATGCCAAGCATTTGTTTATATATTGCAGAATGGGTAACGAAAAGGATTTACGTGATTTCTTGCGTAAAAACTTCGAAGGCATCGAGCCTGGCGAAAAGATTTTATTGCTGGTAGCAGGTGACGAATCTCCAGCAGTAACAGAAACATTACAAACAAACATAAAGCGGATGTCGTGGTCAGGATTGGAAGTTGACGTGCAATTTACCGGGTTTATAGCAAATCCAGTATTCAACAGTATATTAAACTCTCCAAACTTGGATGCAGCCTATTTGACCGGTGATTTGTCGTTATCATCTGGGTTGCTTTATTTGCCTGCAGAAACAGGTAAAGAACGATTGTTGCAATATGAAGTTTTGGATCACACTGTGCATACCGCTGCAAATTTAGCCACATATCCAGGCGTACAGATAGATGAAAAAAATCAATATACATTCACTGCGGATTTCCTGCCGCCATGCGGCGTTGAACAGCAGATGTTTAGTAACATATATGCACATATAAATGGCCAAAAAAAGACTGCGGATCCGAGTAAACAAGCTGAATACAACGCTGCCCTATTGGAAGGAGCTAAAAATTGTGATTTTAATCAGGTATTATATGCTTTGCAAAATAATGCTGATGAAAATGTTAGAGATGCTGATGGCAAGACCCCGCTATTATTGTGCATACAGAGCATCGATAAGGTAAAAGTTGCTGATGAGAGAATTTTTGATTTTACAATTGGCCTTCTTTTACTATGTTGCAATGATTTGAATGAGCATAGAGATGTACAGGGTAATTCACCGTTTGTTTTGTTATTTGATCGAGCAATCAACAAAAAATCTATTTCGTCCTATATTATTGACTGCATATGTTTTAACAATAAGTTAAAGATCTCTCAAGCAGATAAGGACAAAATCCAAGCGGCTTTAATTGCAAAGAGAAATTCTGATACAAGAAAGCCAAGCCCCTTCTATGTCAATCCGATTAATGCTGTCCTGAAACAACTGGATCGCATCCCAGTGAACACGCCTAGTCCTAAAGAGAGCCCTTCCTCTTAAGCAATAATGATCCTCTAAAAAATCTAATCATCCAACTACGTCCTCGCGTAGCTGCTATTAAAACTCAGCGCTAAATGTTAATGTGTACTATCACCAAGTAAAAGAAATTTGATACAATAAAGCCATGCAAGAATTTAAAAGGGATAAAAAGTTATGAACAAATTCAATTTAGGGAAATGCTTAATATCTGCTGCAATAGCTTTAGCGCTAACCCCAATGGCGGTAATCGCAGATGACGCGACCGCAACTACTACCTTGAACCCACCGCCACCACCTAAATCAATGGCGCCAGCTACAAAGCCGGCACATGAGCACAAAGCTAAAGCCAAGGCTAAGGCCAAAGAAGCTCAGCATAAGGCACAAAATCCAGCACAATCGCAGCAAAGCGAGCCGCTGCAAGATATTCCAGATCCAATGGATTTGAACGACGACTAGTACTTACAACCCCGCTGTAGCGGGGTTTATTTTCTGTCGCTACGAGCGGGCGGTTGATCGCCTTTGATCACTTTCAAACGCGTTGAAGGAGACAGAAACACCACCTGCGTTTTAGTGTTGAGGTAAAAACGCACATTATCGCTAATCTCTCCAAGCGGCTTAAATACCGTTGCTACAGCGTTTTGCTGCGGCTGGTTTTTGACCTTTACCCCAATATCATTTAGAGCTCTGGTCAGGCACGAAATTATATATGAATTATCTACTCTAGGATTCACACGTACGTGATTTAATTCAAATAACAGACCGTCCAACGTTACCGCAGCGTCTTCGATATGACTGATGACATTTTGCGCCGTTGGATCAATTTTCACGCACTCTATGACCCGCATGGTATCGTCTAAAACGAATTCATACGATTCCCTATATCCCTCGTGGGTCACCAGTGACGAATTTATTAATATTTCTGTATTCATACTGCCTATGTCGGCCTGGATAAAAGTTTCTTTATTGACCACGGTCGATCGACAGCGTTAAACTCTAGACATGGCAAAAGTTAAACATGCATATGCATGCAGAGAATGTGGCGCAAGCGCGCCAAAGTGGGCAGGACAATGTGCGGATTGCGGTGAATGGAATACATTAACCGAAATAGTCATTACTGCCACAAATGACCGATTTCAAAATTATGCGGGCGCTGGCGACGTTTCGCTAACTTCGCTCGCGAATGTACCCGCAATGCAAGAAGTACGAATCCAGACCGGTTTAGATGAATTAGATAGGGTGTTGGGAGGCGGGTTAGTCACTGGCTCGGTGATCCTCATTGGCGGTGATCCTGGCATTGGCAAATCGACGTTATTGTTGCAAACATTGTCGCATTTGAGTGAGCATCATAAAGCGTTGTATGTCACCGGCGAAGAATCTTTACAACAGGTAAAATTGCGGGCTCAGCGTTTAGGCTTAGAAAAACTCGCTTTAGACTTGCTCACCGAGACCAGCGTCGAAAGCATTTTGGCCACCGCGCAGCAGGTTCAGCCAGCCTTCATGGTGCTAGATTCAATTCAAACCATGTACACCACACAAATTCAAGCAGCTCCAGGATCGATCACACAAGTGCGCGAATCAACAGCACAATTGGTGCGTTTCGCCAAACAGACCGGTACTGCCGTTTTGTTGGTGGGGCATGTGACGAAAGATGGCGCAATTGCTGGGCCGCGTGTTTTAGAGCATATGGTAGATACCGTGTTGTATTTTGAGGGTGATCCAGATGGGCGCTTCAGAATGCTGCGCGCGGTAAAAAATCGCTTTGGTGCCGTGAATGAATTGGGCATCTTTGCTATGACCGATAAAGGCTTAAAAGAAATCAATAATCCTTCGGCCATATTTTTATCGCGTAGTGAAGTTGCCGTTTGCGGCAGCGTCGTAATGGTAACGTGGGAAGGCAGTCGTCCCATGTTAATTGAAATTCAGGCATTAGTGGATGAAAGTCATCTTGGCAATCCACGTCGTGTTACTGTGGGATTAGATCAAAATCGCTTAGCGTTAATCCTTGCGGTATTGCACAGGCATGCGGGGGTGATTAGTTACAATCAAGACATTTTTGTGAATGTCGTAGGTGGTGTGCGTGTCACAGAAACCGGCATAGATTTAGCGGCGGCTTTAGCAGTAGTTTCAAGCTTAAAGAACAAGCCTTTGCCCAACGATTTAGTGGTATTCGGAGAAATTGGTTTATCTGGTGAAATTAGACCGGTGCAAAGTGGGCAAGATCGTTTAAAAGAAGCGGTGAAATTAGGGTTTACCCAAGCGATAGTACCTAAAGCCAATGCGCCTAAAAAGGACATAGCAGGTTTA
>DATIHV010000137.1:0-3557 GCA_035480295.1 Gammaproteobacteria bacterium | reverse complement strand
GTATGATAAAGTAGTAGTATTTACTAAAGGCCGTATCAACGGTTCACAAGTAAAAGAAAAAGCTAATGGCAAAGATTTGCTTAAAGGCGCACCGATTATTGTACTGGTGAATAGCGGCTCAGCTTCTGCATCCGAAATTGTTGCTGGCTGTTTACAAGATTACAAACGCGCAATTATATTAGGTACACCTACATTCGGTAAAGCATCTGTACAAACAGTGTTGCCATTAAAAGATCAACGCGGTCTAAAATTAACCACTGCACTGTACTACACGCCAGCTGGTCGTTCAATTCAAGCTAAAGGCATTATCCCTGACATCGTAGTAGATAATGTGTCAATTCCAAAACCAAAAGCCGGTACTGCTGAAGATTTATTAATTCACGAAGCGGATCTAGAAGGCCATTTGGAAAATAAACAAGCAACAGCAGAAGTAGCTAAAGCTGAAGCGCCTAAAGGTAAAGCTGCAGCTGATGATGCTTCGTTGATGTTTACGGATTATCAATTGTACCAAGCATTGAATGCATTGAAGGCGCAGCAAGTATTTACTAAATAGCGCCATCAATACATAATTGAATTTGTGCAGCAAGCTGCTGCACAGGTGCCCTTAAAACCGTGCTATACCCCCCAAACTCTGCTAAAAGTTGCAGTGTATACGCAAACAGTAAAAACCAGAAATTTTTACATTCAGGTCCTATATTTACTTACCTTAGATGAGGCCTATATATTAGAACTAGGAGGGATATCATGACTAAATATGGAAAATCTGCATCTAATGCAGTAAAAAAAGAAATGCATAAATTTAATGCAGGTACAGCAAAAAGTGGTCGTTCAGGAACACCTGTTAAAAGTAGAGAGCAAGCTATTGCTATAGGCTTATCTGAAGCCAGAAAGCATGGTGCAAAGGTTCCTGAAAAGAACAAAACGACTGAGAAATAATAGGAGGTGTATTATGCCTATTCAAGACAAAACAAGTGGCACTTGGTTGCAAGTCAAAGGAGCCATTAAAGAAAAATGGGGAAAATTGACTGACAACGATCTGACTGAAATAGAAGGCAGCAGAGAAAAACTCGTTGGAAAGTTAGTGAATACCTATTCTATGGCTGAAGATCAAGCAAGAAAAGAAGCTAATGAATTTTGGAAGAATTTTGATCGCTTGAATAAAGCAGCCTAGATCAAATTGATCTAAGCACAAAATTCCTAGAATCCATCAGCATCATTTTAAAATATAGGCTATAAGCCTAAAGAACAACAAGCTAAAGCTTGTTAGACAATCTTGCGTAAACATACAAGTTTACGCAAGATTTGTTATTCTAAGCCCACGCAAACATGCGCTGCATAAACGACACAAACGCAGATTATGATCCATAAAGAAATTACATCGCCTAAGCATTGCTAATTACACGCTGGTCTATGTAAAATACCACCATTCATACAATCACGTAGCAACATTATGAATGAGAATTTGACTAGCAGTGATTATGTAGGTTTCTTGCATAATCTTAAAAATCGTGTAGCCTCATCCCGCTATAACGCCGCCCTATCCGTCAATAAAGAGTTAATACTTTTGTACCATTATATCGGTACAGAAATTCTAAAGTCTCAAAACAAACATGGCTGGGGAGCTAAGATCATAGATCAGTTAAGCCAAGACTTAAAAGCTGCTTTTCCAGATTCCAAAGGTTTCAGCCCCCGAAATCTAAAGTATATGCGCAAATTTGCCGAGGAATACCCAGATTTTGAATTTGTGCAAGAGGCTCTTGCACAATTAACCTGGTACCATAATGTGGTTCTACTTAATAAGGTTGCTGATAAAACAATTCGCTTATTTTATGTAAAAAATGCTATTGAACATGGCTGGTCTTCTGGTGTTATGACCATGCAAATCGAAACTGCCCTACATAAGCGAAAAGGGGCTGCTATCACCAATTTTAAAGATAAGCTTCCATCACCACAGTCTGATCTAGCCCACTATATACTTAAAGATCCTTATATATTTGACTTTCTTAACGTGGGCGATGAGGCTCACGAGCGTGAAGTTGAAAAAGCTCTAATCGAGCATATGGAGAAGTTTCTGCTTGAACTAGGCGCTGGTTTTGCTTTTGTGGGTAGACAATATCATTTAGAGATCGGTGGCCAGGATTTTTACATTGATTTGTTATTTTACCATTTAAAATTACGTTGCTTTTGTGTTATCGAGCTTAAAGACAAGGACTTTAAACCAGAATATGCGGGCAAGATGAATTTCTACCTATCTGCCGTAGATGATTTGGTTAAACACGCTAGTGATCAGCCAACTATCGGCATTATTTTATGCAAATCGAAAAATAACGTATTAGCAGAATATGCTTTGCGCGATATGGGTAAGCCCATAGGGCTAGCTGAATATAGGCTGACCGAAGCAATCCCTGATGATCTCAAAACCAGTTTACCAACGATTGAGCAACTTGAAGCTGAATTATCTAAGGATTTTTCGCATACAGTAAAGGCTTCTACGCCCACGCAAACAAGCGCTGCATAAACGACACCAATGCTCGGTTATGCTCGCTAAAGAAATTCCTGCTAACGTGCTTACTTGCCACACGTCTGTTGATCTGCGCAAATGTAGGATACGCGTGAATAGTTGCAGCAACGTCCGCTAAGTTAGCGCGCATATTAATAGCTAAACCCCATTCCGCAATTAAATTACTGGCATGCGCGCCTAAGATCGAAGCGCCTAGGATTTTGCCTTTACTGGTGATCACTTTGATTAATCCAACCGGGGTATTGTTGATGATCGCACTGTCTAGATTTTTGTAATCAAATTTATACACTTCAATATTCTTATAATTTGCCACGCGCGCTTGTTGCTCAGTTAACCCTACATGCGCGTATTCTGGATCGGTAAAAATTGCGTATGGAAAACCTTGATATTTTACTTTGGCGGGATATCTAAACAACATGTTGCTTAAAACAATGCTGGCTTGATATTCGGCAATATGTGTTAATTTATATGGACTGCGTATAACATCGCCTAACGCATAAATGTGCTTTTTGCAGCTGCGTAATTTTCGATCAACTAAAATACCGTCTTGCGCATAAGTAATCCCGGCATTTTCTAAACCTAATCCTTCTACATTTGGCTTGCGTCCCAATGCAACTAAAATTTCATCTGCAGCGACGGTATATGTTTCACCCCCATCATGCACACATTCTAATACTTTATGTTTGCGTTGCATGTAAGCGGCTTGTACTTTGCTGTTTAAATATATTTCAATGCCGCTGTTTAATAATACTGCATATAATTTTGCGACCAACTCTGGTTCTTCTTGCGGTAGAATGCTATCACCACGCACAATTATGGAAACTTTACTACCCAGACGTGCGAATGCTTGCGCAAACTCAATCGCAGATGGCTTACCGCCTAAAATAACTAAGCGATCCCATAAATGCTCTTGCTTAAAAACTTCTTCGTTGGTAATGTAACCTACGTCATGCAAGCCTTTTATAGCTGGGTATAGTGGGCGTGATCCAGTTGCAATAACAAATTTTTTGGCTGCAATACGTTGATCATTCACTTC
>DATIHV010000136.1:0-1842 GCA_035480295.1 Gammaproteobacteria bacterium | reverse complement strand
GTTTATGGAAGGCGGTGGGCCAAACTTCGGTTGGACATTTTATGCGCCGTTATCTACGACTTACGGTCCGAATAGCACGGATTTTTTTATTTTTTCAGTACATTTATTGGGCATGTCGTCAATTCTGGGATCAATTAATGTCATCGCTACAATATTAAATTTACGCGCACCAGGTATGACTTTAATGCGCATGCCGTTGTTTTGTTGGACATGGTTGATAACAGCGTTTTTAATATTGGCTGTGATGCCGGTATTAGCTGGTGCAGTTACGATGGTATTGGCCGATCGCCACTTAGGAACAAGCTTTTTTAATGCTGGTGGTGGTGGTGATCCAGTATTATTTCAACATATATTTTGGTTTTTTGGACATCCCGAAGTGTATATAATTATATTGCCTGCGTTTGGCATTATTTCCGAAATTATTCCTACCTTTAGTCGCAAAAAATTATTTGGCTATACTTCTATGGTGTACGCAGTTGGTGCAATTGCGGTTTTATCTTTTATGGTTTGGGCGCATCATATGTTTTTAACCGGTATGCCTAGCGCTGGTGAAATATTTTTTATGTATGTCACAATGCTGATTGCGGTCCCAACTGGTGTAAAAGTATTTAATTGGGTTGCGACCATGTTTAAGGGTGAATTAACATTTGAAACCCCCATGTTGTTTGCAATCGCGTTTATCATATTATTCACTATTGGTGGTTTTACCGGACTGATGTTGGCGATTGCGCCGGCAGATTTTCAATACCATGATAGCTATTTCGTAGTTGCACACTTTCACTATGTTATGGTGGCAGGTTCACTGATGGCAATTTTTGGTGGCACGTATTATTGGTTGCCAAAATGGACCGGACATATGTATAGCGAGACTTTAGGCAAGCTGCATTTTTGGTTAACTATGATTTCGTTTAATCTTACGTTCTTTCCTATGCATTTTGTGGGTTTAGCTGGCATGCCACGGCGTATACCTGATTATGCGTTACAATTTGCTGAGTTCAATCAATTGTCTAGCATCGGCGCATTTACCTTGGGTTTATCTCAATTTGTGTTTGTATATGTAATAGTGAAGACCATTCGCAAAGGAAAACATGTAAGCAATCGGGTATGGGACGGCGCAGAAGGTTTAACCTGGCAATTATCATCGCCGCCGCCGTATCATTCGTTTACAACTCCGCCACACATTCCTGCAAGCTCCACGCATCATGCGTAAGATTTGGCTAATTCTAGGTTTAATAGTTTTTTCAATATTAGCAATAGCATTCATTGCTGCAAATGCGCAAATTACGGTAAACAATAGGTTTGTACTATACGTACTAATTGCGTGCATTGATGTTGCGGTGTTGATTGTTGTGTTTATGCAGAGAAATTTACTGCGCCATTTAGTGGTATCAATTGTAGCCATGTCAGCATTTGCTTTCATATTAGTTCCTTTATACAACGTCTTTTGTGAAGTTACAGGTTTAAATGGTAAAGTAGATTTGTCCATTGCTGCGGCGACTGCTAAAAATATTGATCTGTCACGCAAAGTAACAGTTGAATTTGTAGTCACACAAAATCACTCTATGCCTTGGGAATTCAAAGCAAAGCACCATACTATGGTTTTGCATCCTGGACAATTGGCAACTACGGCATATTTTGCTAAAAATCTAACGGACGCTACTATGTATGCGCAAGCCATACCGAGCATAACTCCAAGCACAGCGCGTAAATATTTTAAAAAAGTAGAATGCTTTTGTTTCAACAAACAAAAGCTTAGACCTGGTGAAGCTGCGCATTTAGGACTACGCTTTTATTTAGATCCGGCCATACCAAAGGATATTCAACGCGTGACCTTAGCTTATA
>DATIHV010000135.1:0-7195 GCA_035480295.1 Gammaproteobacteria bacterium | reverse complement strand
TTAACTCGCCTTTTGCAATGATTTTGCCTGTATCTACCGCGTAGACTGGAATATCCCATACGTGTTTTTGACGCCCTATGTGCACAGGTTTACAACGTGCCACGACTGCTCCGCCTTTAACGGGACGTAAATGGTTCACTGCGATATATGATCCTACTGAATATTGTTTAGCAGGATCTAAACACATTCGCGAAGCAAAGCTGCCCGCAGTTTCAACTAACGCACAAGTAGCACCGCCGTGCATGATACCGTGTATTTGCAAAAGATCTGCCGTGACTGGCATCGTAGCACACAGATAATCGACACCAACTTCGGTAATCGTAATGCCCAACAGCTTTGTAAGCCCTGGTTGTTGCCAAAATACTGCCAGCTCGTCGACAGTGTAGGGTTTAAACCAAATCATTAATCGCGTACTCCATTATTTGTGCCATACAATGATACCTAAGCCGGCCACTGACCTATAATTAAGTGATGATCTTAATTTATAAATAACGCGTATTTGCACCTATAATTACAACAGGCATTTGGGTGGAACATAGAGATGCGGATAACTAAATGGCGGAGCTTTTCATTAATTGAATTGTTGGTAGTAATTTCTATTGCTGCCGTATTATCTGCGATTGCCATTGCCCAATATCAAACTTATAGCAGTCGCGTTAAGTTAGAGCAGGCAATGATTGTATTTAACAGCCTCGGTGACAAAGCTAAAACGTATTATGATTCACATGGTTCATTTCCAAACTTACAACAAATAAATATGGCTTTTGATCCGATGAATCCAAATCAAACCGTAATGGCAAATACGTTAAACGATTACATTGCAAATTACGTTGCATTCATGTTTTTACAAGATCAAGGTACTACATACACTTGCCCTGCCGTCGGTTTTGGCGGTTACATCAGCAATCTCTCTGGAAATGATTTTATTACGCAAGGTCAAAATGGAACTGTTGTCGCAGTTAATCAACTGCTGGTAAATGTACGCAATACGTACAAATACTATTGCCAGTATTACTATATGCAATATGATCCAGTTACTACGAATACTACCGTACTATCCGGGAATTTTATACCTAGCTGTACGAATGGTGCAGATGATCCTAACGCAGCGAATTATTTTCCTGACGCCGGTAACCAATGTTAATCTCACGACACCTCGTGCGCATCTAGGAACATGGCTTTAGACAATGAATTGAAAAAATCCTGATATGCTATCGGTTCCTGAACCGCTTGAATACCATATTGAGCATTCGCACGCACAATTAATTGCCTTTCACCACGCGGACGAATACTGACTGTAATTAATAACGGCGTGTTATATGTAAATTTGGTGCCGGTTACTGTACCTAAGGTTGCATCAGCTTTATCAATAACGAAATCTAGATCTTGCAGCGTTGCAATAACGGTGCGCATAGTTTTGGTTTTGTCTGCAGTATCAAATGCGCGTGATTGATAAGTGCGGAGCTGTAATTGGCTTTGTTTTGAGTTGTTATCTAATACGCTATTGGCGTTGGAATAGCAGCCGCTTAACATTAGTGTCGCTGCAATGACTACTGCTACTCGTAACTTTTGTTTAATCATATTACGTCATGCGCCTCTAAAAAAACCGATTTAGATAATTTAGCAAAAAATCCTTGGTATAAGTCATCTTCATGTAGACTATGGCGTCGCACCAGATTGCCATGTATATCTATTACTTCACGTTGAAAGTTTATACGCACCGTTGTATCTTTCTTAGATTTATCTGGAATTGTCACTAAGGATACTCGTATGTTATGCGTCTTTTCTATGCCATGGGTGCTAGTACCTGCCAAAAGGCTTAGGGTAATCTGCGCGAAGCGCTGTGCACGATTATCGATCTCGCGCGTTTTTGCCGCAACAATTACACCCAATTTGCTCTCACTTTCACTAATTAGAAATCCCATATCTTGCAAAACTTCCATGCTTGCAATAAGCATTTTGGTTTCATCAGTAGTTGCAAATTTTCTGGATTGTGCCTGTCGCCGCTCTAACGATTTTGGGCTAAGCTGCAAACTACCATCTGGCACTGTGCTGCAACCTACTAATAGCAAGGTCAAGCTTAGTACTAGCGTAGCTTTGGTTTTGTACCACATATTAGATCCTAGAAGCTAGAGTTGTGGTAGGCAAAATCACGGACTTTTGCATTTTTATCAAACTTTACGATTACTGTTAGTGTTCTTTGCGTTTCGCTTTTTGCACCACTAGAACTGTTGTAACCACCTCTTGGCGCAATTGCACCATTACCTGCCCACCCGAGGATTAAAGCACCAATGCCACCGGAAGAGGTTGAATATACGGTATCACTAGATATTTTGTCGTAAACCCATTGTTCACGTCGTTGATCATCTGTAGTTACAATGTTTGGCGAACCCAATTGTGCAACAACCTCAGCAGAAGTCATACCAACTTTGATTTCTTTTTGCACCTTACCAACTGTCAGACGGTTCGGATCTTTATTACTAACTTGTTCGGCGTGATGACTCGCAGAGGAACAAGCACAAAGAGATAGGCAACTCAGCAGAACAACAAGTTTCGCTTTCATAACTAACTCCAGATTAGCAATCCACTGACTGCAGGAGGATTTTATAGTTTGCCCTAGGAACATGTCAAGCCGTAAAACTAGCTATTGACAAAATTATGCTGTTGCAAAACACGCAGCGGCGCAGTGTGTTCATCGTACAAACCATGCACTGGTAAATGAAACGTTTGCTCAAATACATATTGCCCCGCCATAGCGGCATGTGATACCTGATCGGTATAAACAAACCAAGTGCTGCCGGATGGAAAATGTACTTCTTGTTGATCGACATGGCGCTGATATTGATGATCAGCTTTCATAAGATTATGCATGTTTAACATGTAGTGATCATACATTGTTCTATAACCGCGTGTTATTTTCAGTAATTTTTGCAGTATGGCCGATCCTGGTAACGGTGCTTTAACTAGTGGTGCAAAGTTACGTACCACATTAGGAAATGGCTCCCCTACTCTCCATACGCGTGCTTGTCCATGTGGATTAACATTGGAAAAAACGCGCAAAATGCGTCGCCCCTGCGTAGGAGTAGCTGGAAACGCATCTATATGCAGCCTTGTATCATCTTTGCGATAAGATGCTGGAATGCGTCCAGCAATTTCCACAGGTCTATAACTGGTACGTGCCTGAACCATATGCGGGATATAATGCGGAAAAAGATTTGCTAATAATTGTCGACTATAAGTAGCGTAGCGATGCATTAAGGCTTGCAATTCATGTGCACTATCTTGCTTGGAAACACCGCTCAAACTTTGCATATTGATATTGTAGCTAACATTTTTTCTGCTACCGGTGCATAAATCAGGAGTTAAAAATTTATGTTCAGATTCAAGTAACACAAATGGCAACGACGGCATGAAGACAACTTTACCATTTTCTAAAGCATTTATGGCAGCTTGTTGCATTGCTTCAGTAGGCTGCACTGTCCAGGAAGTAAGATCAAATTCTTGTATGGTCATAGCTGTTGTTAAGTCTGTACCTAATTTTGCTCAAGAGCTGGTTGCTGGATCTCTACACTGCCTAGTGTCCTATAGCTGTAGAGCAAAGTCAAACATGAAAAAGTCATGATTAAAATCCCAACCATCTTCAACGCCGGAAAATTATAACCAATTTCCCAACCAAAATAGATAGTAACTACGAATGGTGAAAATAATCTGACAGGGCTAATTACAGATAGCTTTTCAAATCTAAATGCTAGCTGATAAAAATATAAAGCACCAAAAATTGCTACTAGTGCCACAATAGAAAGAGTCATCAAGACATTTACTTCTGGCAAAGTTGAAACTGAGGCCGGATCGTATAAAGCAAATACGCCTATAAATGCCAAGGTAAACAAGTTACCACAAAAAATATTAACCATTGCCGGCATGCGTTTATGTTTACGCATTACAAAGTTACGCAAACTAAAACTAATGCAAAACATTAACGCAAACAACACACCAATCAAATTCATAGAATCCATATCTGCATAACACAGTAATATAGAACCAACTATTGCCGTAGTGATATAAATCCAGGTTGCAAGATTATGCCGCTCTTGCAAGAAGAAATAACCCAAAATAATTGAAAATAATGCCTGGTTGCGGTTCAGAAAACTAAACGTTACTGGATCTAAAAAATGTAAACCAAAGATAAACGATATACTGCCAATTGCCTGCAACACGCTGGCCAAAATAATTGGCTGCACAATACGCTTATTGCTTTTTAACAAGCGCCATGGCCTAGAATATAATAATAAGATTGTTAACAGGCCGCTTTCAATTAATCCGATTACAGTCGGCGAAACGCCTTGTAGCATGATAGGTTTATAAAAAATGGTGGCCATACAGCCTAGGAACATTGAGAGAAATGCGAAACCGACGCCTTTATATTTTTGTAGATTTATTATACTCATACGAATATATTAGCATACTAAATACGTTGCGAAAACTATTTAGCCTGATGACATAATTGGCGCATCGCTTTCAATATAGAGCTTACCGGTTTGTTCATTGTAGGCAAATAGTTCGGCGTAACGTGCCCATGAAATTACGGTTTTCATGGTTTCTTCAGCGGCATCATCCGGCATATAGTCTTCAATCTCATCTCTAAAGCGACTAAACGGCGCCATATGATCTTTGCGCTCTTCTAACACACTTCGTATACGCGCAGCTAAGGGGATGTATGCGCGTAAGTGATCATGAAATATCTTTTTACGTTGATCGATATTACCGGCGGCAAATTCAGCACCTTTGGGTGTTAGATGCACATCGGCACCATCCAGTTCACAGAATCTAAATAATTGCAACGTTTCAGCAATGATCAATACTTCACCCCCAGCCCCATCTGTTACCAACGTTTCAGCAATTTTTGGCAAATCCGCACTACCGTTATATACGGTGAATAACGTTTCAATAAAACCTTGTAAAATGTTGGTCGATACATATGGCAATACCATACCAATACCGGTACCAGCGAATCTACTTTCTTTACTTGGCACTAATATGGATTTTTCAATCATTTTGTCATAAATATCGTCTACTAATGCACGGAATTCAGGTGAAAGCCTATTGCGCGGTTGCGGCATCGTAATATTAATTTCATCGATAATGCGCCCCGGATTAGCGCCGAACAGTACTACACGGTCGGCCATGAACACCGCTTCTTCTATACTATGTGTTACCATCACTATTGATTGAATAGTTAATTGCCCTTCAATCCACAAATCCAGCAAGTCGGCACGCAGAATTTCCGCGGTTAAAACATCTAATGCAGAAAACGGCTCATCCATTAACAACAAGTTTGGTTTTACCACTAGCGCTCGCGCTAAGCCAACGCGTTGTTGCATTCCACCAGATAATTCACGTGGATACGCGCTTTCACTACCGTCCAAGCCAATTAAGTCTATCGCTTTCGATGCGCGACGTTTACTTTCATCAGGCGCAACACGCTGCGCTTCTAAACCAAGTTCCACATTTTCTAAAACTGTTAACCAAGGATAAAGCGCAAAGCTTTGAAAGACCATGGCAATGCCAGAACGTGGACCATCAAGCGGCACATTCTGCATGGTCACGCTGCCTTCGCTAGGCCTAATCAATCCAGACATACAGCGTAACAAAGTAGATTTACCTGATCCAGATCGTCCTAATAGACATACGATTTCATCTTCATACAAAGATAAATTTATATTATCAAGAACCAAGAAATCTCCACCTGATCCTTTAGGATATGAATGCCGCAGATTCTTAACTTCTACGAGTGGATTTTTTGGCATGTATATCTCCTATGCTTCCATCCCTGCTAAACGTGCTGCATAATCATGTAATCTACGCCAAACCGCACGGTTTATGCATACAACAAAAACTGACATCACTGTTACACCTAATACAACTTTATGAAAATTGCCCGCCGCCGTAGCATCAGCAATATACGCACCAAGACCATGCGCTTGTAATTTAATTGATCCCCAGCTAACCACTTCGGCGACAATGCTTGCGTTCCACGAACCGCCCGCAGCAGTAATCGCCCCCGTAACATAATACGGCAGGACTCCCGGTAACATAACACGACGCCACCACAACCACGAACGAACCTGATAAATTTGCGCCGCTTCTTGTAAATCATTTGGGTAAGCACTAACACCAGCTATTACATTAAAAAATATGTACCATTGTGTGCCTAGAACTATAAGCGGTGACAACCAAATGTCGGGATTTAGATTGAAATAAACAATTACAATTACTACCAGTGGAAATAAAATGTTTGCAGGGAACGCCGATAAAAACAGCGCTAATGGTTGTACCCAAGCCACCATGCGCGGACGCAGTCCAACCCAAACCCCAATAGGCACCCATATCAGACTTGCCAACAAAACCATCAGCATGACGCGTAATAATGTAATTAAACCTAACACTATTACGACTGTCACATTGGCAATTGTGAGCGTAGCTTGTAAATAATGCATGACATAAAATACACATCCTGCTACAAATGCGCCTAAAACAATGTACCAAATAGTGTCAAAACTTTTTTCTGCCCAAACCGGCGCTACAAATGACACAGCATGATGTTTGTGCGTATCATTAGACCAACGAATACATAAAATTTTATAACCCAACGCGCGTAAAGGTCGCATCATTACACCGAGTACTTTTGTACGGCGCAGGATATCGTATACCCAAGATCTTGGTTGAATTTGGCGTGCGGTTTGGCCCATATTAAATTTATCCGACCACGCAACAATTGGACGAAAAATTAATTGATCATATGCAAGGATCACCACGGCCATGGTTAAAATTGCAAGGCCAACAGCTTGTAAATCCATTTTGCTAATTGCCAATCCTAGCCACGATCCAATGCCTGGTAAATTGATCTGCGTATTACCTACAGAAATTGCTTCAGCCGCAACAATAAAAAACCAACTTCCTGACATTGACATCATTGTGTTCCATGTCAAGCCAGGGATTGCAAATGGCACCTCTAAACGCCAAAACGTCTGCCAACCGTTTAAACAAAATTGTCCGCTCACATCACGCATATCCTGTGGCACAGCGCGCAATGATTGATAAAATGAAAACGCCATGTTCCATGCTTGCGCGGTGAATACCGCAAAAATTGCAGCGAGTTCTGCTCCTGCTTCGCGACCGGGAAATAAGCCCATAA
>DATIHV010000134.1:0-2416 GCA_035480295.1 Gammaproteobacteria bacterium | reverse complement strand
ACAGAAGCTTCAAGGGGAACTTTTTATTTCTGCATTTATCGACGCGGACTTCCGCTTAGAAGAAGAAACATTAAGTAAGATTGTTTTTGAATTTAAAAATGACGAAACAACAAATGCAATATATAATGCATTGCTTAGATTTGTTAATAATTATTTGTCTAGAGATGATGCAGACCAGCAACTTTTAGATCAAGTCGTTTCAATATTGGGCCTAAAAGTAGAAATCGATGATGATCATACAGTCCTAGTTAAGCTAAACGGTGATCTAACACCTGTCCAACAAGCCAATCAGAAGAATTTTGATCATATTAATCTTAGGGAAGAATCACACTCCGGCTTTCGAATCGGCGGAAATGACGGCTAGATCCAGGCTACTTCGCTGCCACACCCATCGTAACCCGCGGGATCCCTGCCAAATCCGTACTACTACTTAGACGCAGGCAAATCATACCAACTGCGACAAAAACGTGCTCAATGGCACACGCGTTCTTTCCGTATTAGCAAAACAATCCTGATCTACGTAGTCCAAATCGTACACTGCTTCGAAGACATGTGTTACATCAAGTTGATCTGCAAAATATTTTAAGTTATGACTTATTGCTTTATTGGCGGAAGATTTCACTTCAACGATAAACCAGGGGTCATTATTTTTCGCTACTAGAAAATCTACCTCTTTTTTATCTTTGTCACGCAAATAATACAACCCAAACTTACCTAGACCAAGATCAGTCCATAAATGCACTGCCTTCAACAAATGGCTGGCAACCATATTTTCAATTCTGCCACCATGGTCGTGAACCAAGGCCCAATCCCAAAGATAGATTTTAGGCTCTTTTAACAATGATCGTTTTACATTTTTATGCCATGGTTGAATTCTAAAGCAATAGTAAAATTGACTAAGAACATTAATCCAGCGTTTAACGGTATCCTCTGCAACTTTGATATCATTGGATAGACTGCGGTAATTTAAAGTACCAGCTGCTTGATCACATAAAATCTCTGCAAGTAATTCGAGTTGCGAAATATTCATGATCCTTTCTACTGATTGGATATCTTCTCTAAATAACTGTTGAAATCTCAGTTGTCGCCATTGATTGCTAAACCTGGTGCTATCTTTTATAAATGGCTCCGGATAACCACCTTGCTGCAGTAACTTTGTCATTAAATCTGTAGGTACATGTTGCGGATGTGCTATCTCTTCTAAATGCAAGCTTGGATCTATTACTTCGCGAACGCTTAAAGGATGGATCCTATACAAAATATACCGCCCCATTAAACTATCGCCGCCGCGTCTGAATATATCTAGCTTCGCGCTGCCACAAACGATAATATTTATTTTTCCCTTATAAACATCATAAAATCCCTTTAGGTAATTCTTCCAATTTTTATATTTATGCAATTCATCAAAAACTACTAATGGCTTATATGCCGATAACGTGTGGAACTTTACTAGATCCAAAATTTCTCTTTCACCAGCTAATATTACCTTTCGATGATTGGCATTATCCCAGTTTAAATATAGAAAACGATCTGTATATTCTGCCGCAGCTAAACAAAGAGTAGACTTTCCCACTTGCCGCGGCCCAGCTAGAAACAACATTTGTTCATGTTCAGCCAAATGCTGTTGGATGATTTCTTGATATAATCTTTTCATTCGACTATTATAGGCTCTGTCGTGGAAAAGTCAAGACTATTCCGCGATGTATCCTGGATTAGTCTGCAGCCCTAAACCCGCACACCCATCGTAACCCGCGGGATCCCTGCCAGGTCCTTATAACACCCCACCTCAGCAAATCCAGCCTGCGCAAACTCCTTGGCTACCAATTGCTCCTGATCATACCCATGCTCCACTAACAACAACCCAGCTGGCGCCAAAAACTCATGGGCGCGCGAGATAATCACATGCAAATCATCCATGCCATGCACTCCAGCCATTAACGCAGTATTTGGCTCAAAACGTAGATCGCCTTGCGCTAAATGTGGATCGTATTTAGCTATATACGGCGGGTTACTTAGAATCAAATCAAACATTTTATTTTGATTTTCCGTTAAAGCCTCGTACCATCCTCCCAAGGCAAATTCTACATTCGAGATTTGAAACTGCTTGGCGTTGATCTGCGCTACTTGCAAAGCTTCTGGCGATAGATCGGTAGCTACTACTGCTACATCTGGGCGTTCCGCAGCAATCGACAATGCGATTGCCCCACTACCCGTACCTAAATCTAAAACACGTAGATTTTGTCTACCTTCCATTTGCTCTAGTGCAATTTCTACAATTAATTCAGTATCTGCGCGCGGGATCAGCACATCAGGCGTAATTAAAAAATCATGGCTCCAAAATTCTTTATGCCCTACTAAATATGCCACAGGCTCACCTTTGACACGGCGATCGAGTAAGACTTGAAATTCTTCTTGT
>DATIHV010000133.1:0-5739 GCA_035480295.1 Gammaproteobacteria bacterium | reverse complement strand
GAGGATCGCCAGTTAGATATTATGATTGGCGAAGGGCCTGCTGCCAGATCTATCAAATTAGATTTACCGCCGTTTACGTTGGTAGGTGCTACTACTAGAGCAGGACTTTTGACCTCACCATTACGCGATCGTTTTGGTATTGTGCAACGTTTAGAATTTTACTCTGTGCCAGAATTACAGCAAATTTTGTTCCGCAGCGCGAAAATTTTCAATGTGAGCATCGATGAACCTGGCGCTTTAGAAATTGCGCGCCGTTCACGCGGCACGCCACGTATCGCCAATCGTTTGTTACGGCGTGTGCGCGACTACGCACAAATTAAAGCCAATCGACATATCGACAAAACCGTTGCTGATTATGCATTAACCGCGTTAGGCATAGATCAAGCTGGTTTCGACAATATGGACCGCGCATTACTGTTAGCTATAATGCAAAAGTTTGGCAATGGACCTGTAGGGATTGATAGTCTTGCTGCGGCCTTAAGTGAAGAACGCGGTACTATTGAAGATGTAATCGAGCCTTTTCTGATCCAACAAGGGTTTTTGATGCGCACTGCGCGCGGTCGCGTAGTGACCGACAAAGCAGTGCAGCATTTTGCAGATCATGTCACCACTGGTTAAACTTTACCATGAAACAACACGAAATGATCCTGCGCGTTTACTATGCGGACACTGATGCGATAGGCATTGTTTACCATGCTAACTATCTACGCTTTCTAGAAGCCGCTCGTACCGAATATTTGCGCGCCATGGATATTCAGCTGCCAACCTTGCTTAGCGAGTACGGCGTGCAATTTGCAGTGGTGCACATAGACATTAACTATCACAAGGCGGCGCGCTTAGATGACGAGTTATTAATCGTTTCCACCGTTAGTCATATTGGCCGCGCTAGTGTAAACTATGGACAAGAGATTTATCGGTTAAAGACCGAAGAATTATTGTGTACTGCCAAGATTAAATTGGCCGTTGTGGATCAGCAAATGCGGCCTTGTGCAGTACCTGAGATATTAAGAAGGGGGATCCTGCATGACCACTGATATGTCATTGTTAAGTTTATTTACCAATGCGAGTTTATTAGTACAGTTCGTAATGTTTGTTTTGCTGCTGGCCTCGGTATTTTCCTGGACGGTTATACTGCAACGGTGGCAATTTTTACGTATTAGCCAATCTGCCACAAATGCTTTTGAACATAACTTTTGGTCTGGCATTGATTTAACCAAACTATATAACAAGCTATCAGGTCAGCACAAAAAGATTTTTGGTTTGGACGCCATTTTTGTGGCCGGGTTTAGAGAATTTGTGCGCCTCAAGAAGCAAAATTTGCAGGATCCGAACGCTTATGTAGAAAATGTGCAAAGAGCTATGCGCATTAGCGTTGTGCAAGAAGAAGCACGCTTGGAACGCAACTTATCCTATTTGGCAACAATTCAATCGATGAGTCCATACATTGGTTTGTTCGGGACTGTATGGGGCATTATGAATTCCTTCAGACAGTTAGGTATGGTGCAACAAGCAACTTTGTCTATGGTTGCACCAGGCATTTCCGAAGCGTTAATCGCGACTGCGATGGGCTTGATTGCCGCAATTCCAGCAGGTATTGCATACAATCGTTATATTAGCCAAATAGATTCTTTATCTATGAAATATCGTATGTTCATGGAAGAATTTATTTCCATAATGCAACGGCGCGTAAGTGGCGGATATGAGGACACGCAGGATGCCTAGTTTTGAATTCCGCAAGCGCCGATCAATAGCTGAAATCAATGTGGTACCGTACATTGACGTGATGTTAGTGTTACTGGTGATTTTTATGGTTACTGCACCAATGATCAATCAGGGCGTGGCGGTAGATCTGCCAACAGCAAATGCTAAACCGTTAGCCAAAGATACCAATTTGCCAATTATCGTAAGTGTTAATTACAAAGGTGAATTGTTCTTAAACCTTAGTGCTGATCCAAGCAGCCCAATACATCCCAGAAAATTGCAAACAGAAGTTGCAGCAGCCTTGATACGCGATACTAAACGTCCAGTAATGGTTAAGGCCGACAAGCGCGTGAGTTACAATACCGTGTTGGAAGCGATGGTGTTATTGCAACAAGCCGGAGTACCTAGTGTAGGGTTGGAAACAATTGGCAAAGGGTAGGGGTCTTCTTTCTAAAAGCTTTGTAATATCAGTAACATTGCATGTAATGTTTTTTACGGCGTTGCTTACCACCATGTCTTTTGAAAGCGCAAAAAAACCGGTAATGGTAAACTTACAAAGTGATCCAGCCAAAAAAATTGTTAAAGCAAAATTGCTTGATAAAACCGCGATTGATCAAGAAATACAACGGCAAGCTGCTGAAGAGCTGCAGACGCAACAATTGGCACAAGAGCAGGCATTAGAAACGCAACGTGCTGCTGAGAAGAAGGTGGCAGAACAACGCAAACTTGAACTAGAAAAAGCCGCCGAGTTAGAAAAAGCGCAACTAGCTGCAAAACTAGCGCAAGAAAAAAAGCAAGTAGCACAGCAGCAAGCAGCAGCTAAACAAGAAGCACAGAAGAAAGAAGCGTTAAAAAAGGAATCTTTAAAAAAAGAAGCAGCCAAGCAGGAGCTTCTTAAACAGCAAGCGGCTGCGAAAAAGGCCGCCGATTTGCAAGCACAACAAGCCAAACAAGCTGAAGCATTGCGCGCGCAGCAAGCAGCTGCTTTAAAAGCCAAGAGCGATCGTATCGCCGCCGAGCATCAACAATTTCTTGTTGCCGAAGTGGACAAATATCGCGCTGCATTTCAAGCAGCTGTAGAAGACAATCGCATATTATCTGCTGTATTTACCGGCGACATTAGTTGCAAAATCCGTATAAGATTATTGCCGGATGGGTCAATTGCGAGTGTAAATATTGTTGAAACCAGCGGTAATCCAGCTTATGATGAAATGTCAGCACAAGCAGTGCATAAAAGTGCACCTTTTCCTATGCCTGCAGATCGCGAATTATACGATCAGCTGCGTGATATAGTGTTATCTTTTAAGAATGGAGAACAATCTGCTGATGCTATATAGGTTTGTATTCGTATTAATGTTATTGGTTAGCAATACACTTGTTGCTAAGCCTTTGTACATTGAAATTACCGGTGGACAAAATATTGGGATCCCAATTGCCGTAGTGCCTTTTACTTCTGTGTTGGCAAGTGATCCAATTGATCGCGCTGTAGAAGTAGAAAACATTTCTGAAATCATTAAACGCGATTTGCATAATAGCGGCCATTTCCGTGCTATCAACGTAGTAAAAGAACAAAACAATCCTAAATCAGTATCTGAAGTAAATCATGGCTATTGGAAGAACTACGGCGCAGCTGATTTAGTCATAGGATCAATTATCCCTAAAGGTAATGGCTTGTATGACGTCAGTTTCCAATTAATTGACGTTTATAACAATAATGCTGAGCCGCTGTTAAGCATTCGTTTCAAAGACAAATACCCTAGCCAATTTCGAGCACTTGCGCATTACATTAGCGATTTAATTTTTAAGAAGCTCACTGGTGTACGCGGTTTCTTTTCCACACGTATTGCGTACATCACGGTGGATCGCTATAAAAATGAAACGGTGCACACTTTAACCATCGCCGATGCTGATGGTTTTAACGACAAGCCATTAGTCGCCGCAAACTATCCGCTCATGTCGCCACGTTGGTCACCAGACGGTAAAAAAATCTCATTTGTATCATTTAAAGGTGGTCGTTCCTCGATCAATTTAGTGACATTAGCAACTGGTAAAATTGAGTTGTTAACCAGATATCCTGGTATCAATGGTGCCCCGGCATGGTCGCCAAACGGCCAACAACTTGCAATTGTGTTATCGAAGGATGGCGCACCGAAGATTTATTTGTTCGACTTAGCAACACATGAACTACGCAAATTAACTAGTGGTGGCGCAATTGATACTGAACCGTTTTGGCATCCATCAGGTCAATCAATATTATTTACCTCAAATCGTGGTGGCAAACCGCAAATATACCGAGTAGTATTGCAAACAGGTGAGGTGCAGCGCATTACGTTTAATGGTAATTATAATGTTACGCCGAGTGTCACTCCTGATGGTAAGCAATTAATTATGCTGCATCAAAGTGAAAAAGGCGCATATAATATTGCGGTGCAAGATTTAACTAGTGGTAGATTAAAAGTAATTACTAGGGCTAATTTAGACGAATCACCAACGTTAGCGCCAAATGGCATGATGGTACTTTATGGTACACGTGAGACAACGCAAAACGTGCTCGGTGCCGTTACGCTAGACGGTAAGTTTAGAATGCGGTTACCAGTGCAAGATAGTAACGTAAAAGAGCCATCATGGTCGCCGTTTTTGGTGGATGATTAATTGTAATTTTGTGTTTAAAGGAGAGAATGATGTCAATTAAAAAACTAGCCGCGGTGCTATTGGTGAGCGGTGTAACCTGCGTGATGATCGGTTGTGGCGGTAGCAAACATCAAAAAACTGCGTGCAATGACGTAGATAATTGTACTGGTGTGCAATCGGTTGCTGCTTTCGATGGCGAAGTATTAAGTCCAGAGCAAGAAACGAATTTGGTGAGTCAGCGTGTTTTGCACTTCGCATATGATGACTCATCATTGTCTTCTGCAAATGAGCGCGTTTTGACTGCACATGCGCAATACATGTTGGATCATCCAAGCATGGCACTTACGATCAAAGGACATACTGATGAACGCGGTAGTCGCGATTACAACGTTGCGTTAGGTGAAAGACGTGCCAATTCAGTTGGTCGTTTCTTAGAAACTAAAGGTGTTCCATCTAACAGATTAACAATGGTGAGCTATGGTAAAGAACAACCTGTTAATTTGGAAAGTAATGAAGCAGCTTGGGCGGAAAATCGCAGAGCTGAATTAGATTACAACGAGTAACACTTAGACATGCGCTTTACTACCCTTGCTATAAGCACATTAGTAGCCATGGTGATTATGCCCAACGTAAGTTGGGCACGATCACAAATCGACGCACGTGTAACAAAATTAGAAAATATTGTTGAAGGCGAAATAAATGCCAAACTGTTAAAAGAAATGGAAGCCATGCAGCAAGAAATTCGTGAGCTGCGCGGTAAATTAGAAGAGCAGCAAAATTCCGTACAAAAATTAGATCAAAAACAAGAAAAATTATATTTAAATCTAGACTCACGTTTAAATACAATCTCTGAGCCTAAACCTGCAGATCAAACTGTACAAGATACCATCCCTAATACTGAAGCTGCATTTGCAGAAGTTCTGCCACAACCAGCAGCACCAGCCGCGGCAACTGTAGATCAACCAGCGCCCGCAGAAGTGTTGCCTGGAGCAAACGAAAAGGCACTATTCGACGCAGCACATGTATTGCTACGTAATCAACAGTACGCAGCTGCCATCATAGAATTTAAAGATTTATTATGGCAATTCCCGGAAGGTGTTTATGCATCGCAAGCATATTTTTGGTTAGGCGAAATGTATCTGCTGCAATGGCAGCAAAATAAGTCCGATAAAACTGCTTTAAATAACGCAAAAGAATCTTTTACGACTCTTAGCAGCAAATACCAAGGGCAACCGTGTGAAGGGGATGCCTTATTGAAATTGGCGCTAATTGAAATGGATCAAGATCATTTTGCGGTAGCAAAAGATATATTTAAGCAAGTGATCAGCAAATTCCCCAATACGGCGCGTGCCAGGATTGCTGAAACCAAGCTGGTCCACATGGATAACGTACGCATCCATGATCCAG